>JANMCI010000026.1:0-7420 GCA_031361245.1 Rhodobacterales bacterium | reverse complement strand
GCAGAGACGTCGCGGCGACGTGCAAAGCCCTCGACCTTCCCAGCCACAAAGACGGCTTCGGCCAATTTGTCTGCCAGAACGATCAGCTCACCTGCTTTGGCGGGGGAGTTTTCGGCGGCCGCTTCGATTTCGTAAAGTCCGTAGGCTATTTCAGGATTGAAGGAAACTGCCCGGTTTTGCGGGATCGTCCAAGGCGTAGTAGTCCAGATCACAACGCTGGCAGTCAGGATTTCGTCGAAGTTGTTCCAGTCTGCTTTGGAATTGGAAACCGGATTGGCGCCATAAACCTTGAACCGCACCCAAACCGTATGGCTGGTCAGGTCGTGATATTCGACTTCGGCCTCGGCCAAGGCGGTTTTCTCGACCGGCGACCACATCACGGGCTTCGAGCCCTGATACAGGCTGCCGTTCATCAGGAACTTCATGAACTCCTCGGCGATCACCGCCTCGGCGTGGTAATTCATCGTCAGATAGGGGTCGGCCCAGTTGCCGGTGACGCCAAGGCGCTTGAACTCTTCACGCTGCACGTCGATCCAGCCGGCGGCGAAGGCGCGGCATTCGCGGCGAAAGTCAACGATGTTGACGTCGTCCTTGTTCAGACCCTTGGCGCGGTATTGTTCCTCGATCTTCCATTCGATCGGCAGGCCGTGGCAATCCCAGCCGGGCACATAGCGGGCATCGTTGCCCATCATCTGCTGCGAGCGCACCACCATGTCCTTGAGGATCTTGTTCAGCGCGTGGCCGATATGGAGATGGCCGTTGGCGTAGGGTGGGCCGTCGTGCAGGGTGAAGGGGGGGCGCGCCTCTGCCTTTGCCTTGTCGCGCAGGCGGTCATAGATGCCGATCTGTTCCCAGCGGGCCAGCCAGTCCGGCTCGCGCTGGGGCAGGCCTGCGCGCATGGGAAAGTCGGTTTCCGGCAGGAATACGGTGTCACGGTAGTCGGTTGTGGCTTGGGCAGGCGTGTCGCTCATCTCGGCGGTCCTTGGCTTCATGTCATCGGGAAGGGTGCAGCGCACCAGTGTCCGGCGTCTGACGGGTCAGAGCGCCGGGCCGATAATTCGGGCAATGATCGCGGATGTGCGGCTCATGGGGCGGGTTATAGGGGGCCTCGGCGCAGGGGTAAAGGGTGGCTTGGGAAATTCACGCGGCGTGGGGTCAGGGGCCGGGGGGCGGCGACGGCCCCTCAAATGCCGGGTGGGTCTAGGACGCAAAATGTGCTATGTCAGGCGGCAGAACGATCAAAGCGGAGATCGGCAATGGCACCTGACCTCTTGACGGACGAAGTGACGACGCAGGACCAGATCCGGTCGGTGATCCCCGTCCAGTTCCAGAACCAGACCGACAAGATTCTGGACCATATCGACGATTACATTCGCCTCTGGATCGAGCGCTCGCCCTTTGTGACGATTGCCACCCATGACGCGGAGGGTCGCGTCGATGTCGCCCCGAAAGGCGACCCGGCGGGATTTGTGAAAGTGCTGGACCCAAAGACGCTGGCCATCCCGGACCGTCCGGGAAACCACCGCTTTGACACGTTCAGCAACATCCTTGCGACCGGGCGGATCGGCCTGATGTTCATGGTGCCGAACCGCAACGAGGTGGTTCGCGTCAATGGCTCTGCCCGCATCTTTCGGGACATGGCGCTGCGACAGAGCATGGCAATTGCCGACCGTGTCCCGGACTTTGCCATCGTGGTGCAGGTCGAGGAAGCCTTTTACCACTGCGGCAAGGCGGTGCTGCGGTCCAAGCTGTGGCAGCCCGAAGCGGCCGCCTCGGTCGAGGGACTTCCGAGCTACGGAGCGGCGATCAAACGGCATGCCAATCTGCCCAACCCGGTCGAGGAGGTCGACACCTGGATGCGGTCGAACGAGACGCGCCGGATGTATGACGAATAGCAGCGCCCTGCCTCACGCCGCGACCTTGCCCGCCCAGCGATTGAGCCATGCCAGACCTGCCAGCGACAGGCCGAGACCGAGGAAGCTGAAGACCCGGGTCAACCCGGTGAGGCCGGCAGCGTCCAGCAGGAACACCTTGGCGATCGTGATGCCGATCACCACCATCGCAATGCGCCGCAGGGTCGCGGAGCGGCTGGCGATGGATTGATAGAGAAGCGCTGCTCCCACCAGCATCAGTGCCACGGTGTAGCTGTAAAGCTCATACTGGGTTACGCCGGGTCGGCCGAGCCAGTCGCCTTGCCAGAAGCGGCGGATCTCAAGGGCTGCGTAAAGGGTCACCAGCGCGGAGCCTGCGACAACGAGGCCGATGGTCAGCCAGCGCGGAAAGCGCAGGCGGCGCGCGGCGATCAGCAACATAAGGCCGGGCAAGGCATAGGACAGGGCCAGCGTGTCCAGAACCAGCGGGCCGATGACCTTGGCGCCAAAGCCGTCTTCGTACGTTCGAAAAAGCGGGTTGAGCAGTACGGCGGACACCAGAAGTCCAAGCGTGGCCAGCAGTC
Organism: Rhodobacterales bacterium; assembly: GCA_031361245.1. Taxonomy (GTDB): domain Bacteria; phylum Pseudomonadota; class Alphaproteobacteria; order Rhodobacterales; family Rhodobacteraceae; genus Stagnihabitans. The sequence continues at coordinate 4,965 of JANMCI010000026.1, read as the reverse complement.
CGGCAACGACGGCAAGGGCTGTTCTCAGCCGTCGCAAGGTCGGGCCGAGGCCCGCGCGGTAGGCCTGAGTGAGGGCAAGGACCAGCCATGGCATGGCGTTCAGGCTGGCGACATAGTTCAGATCCAGCGCCGATCCCATGGACCCGCGCGGCACCAGCCAGCGGGTCAAAAGCACATTGGCCAGAACGGCCGCCAACGCCATGGCGGCGCTTTCAAGCACTCCGCTGGTCATGACGCGGCCCTTGCCGCGCAAGAGTTGGAACGCCGCTACTTGTGCGCCGATCGCGCCAAGGAAGGACGCCAGAACGGGCAGCAGCGGCGCATTAATGGCCCAGTCGATGCCGGGATCAATCAGCAGGCGGTAGGAAATCACCGCAACGGCGATCTGGATGAACAGCCCCATTTCACGCAGCGTGTAGCGGTAATCAAGCCAGGCTGCGGCAAGCAACAGCGCGGCAAGCGCCAGCGTCAGCGCGGTGGCCGAGGTCAGGATGAACAGCGACAGTGCGATCAGTGACAGGGCCGACAGGGTGGCATGGGCCATGCGCCGGTGATCCTCGCCGTCGGTGCGGGTAAACCGGGCAGCCAGCGCCACCATGGCGGCGGCCAGCGCCATCGGGTGCAGGGCCCAAAACCACGGGCCCAGAACCAGGGCGGGCTGCCAGGCAAGCTCCAGCACAGCAACCGCGACGGGTGCGGTCAGAACAGCGCCCAAACCATGCTGCAACGACAGGGGACCGCCGCGCAGGGCGCGGTAGGCAAAGGTGGCACTGATCAGGGCAGCCAGCGCCACAATCCAGGTCACCGTCATCGGGGACGCCGTCTCTGGCGGACGCAGGTCGATGGCCTGATTGATGAAGGCATAGCCGAGGGGCCAGTATTGCGTCACCTCGAACCACATGCGCAGCACAAAGGCCGCTGCCGGCAGGATCGCAAGATCGGCAAGCCCGTCCGCCCGCTCGGCCCAGACCAGAAGGGCCACCGCCAGAAGGGTCAGGGCGGCCAAGGCCAGAAACCCGATCAGCGCGATATCGCCGCGCAAGATCAGCAAGGCCAAGGTCGAGGTCAGCACAGTGCCGGCCGCCAGCCGCACTGGAAAGACCGGCCATTGGGTCTTGCCGCTGGCCATCACGGATTGCAGGGTGGCGGGTCCGGGATGCTCCGGGATCGCGCGCAGCAGCGGAAGCGCCGTGGCGAGGACCGGCATCACAAGAAGGAAGGCGATCCAGGGTCCCTGGCCTGCGCCGGCCTGCATCATCAATGCCGCCCCGGCAAAGCCGAGAACCAGCGCCAGAACCGACACCCACGCCCAGCGCCGGACGGCGTCAACCGCAAGTCCCGTCGCGGCAATGATCGCGTAATAGCCATAAAGCAGCGGCGTGGGCCCTGCCCCGGTCGAGACCATGAAGGGCGCAGCCGACGCCCCGACCAACCCGACAGCCACCAGAAGCGGGCCATAGAACCAGCCGAGTGTCACGGCCAGCGCCGCCGTCAGCATGTGGAGCACAAAGGCAAGGTTTGGCCCGATGAGAGCGTAAAGCTGTTGGGCCGCAATGCCGGCGGCAAACAGCGTGACCACCCCGGCACCCGCAAAGACCGAAGGCAGATAAGCGGTATCGCTGCCTTCCTGATCGCCCTTGCGGCGGCGCAGCCATTCGCCCGCGCCAACCAGAGCCGCGCCGAAAAGATAAGCGCCGATCACACGGGCGGGGGGCGGCAAGAGGCCGTTCTGCACGGAATACTGCACCAGGAACACCCCGGCAAAGGCCAGCGAGGCGGCAGAGACGACATAGATCCAGTTGTGCTGCATCCAGGCACCGAAGGCCGAGGCGCGGTCTTTCCTGAACACGATCGGGCCATCCTGCCGCGGCGGTTGCGCGGGCGGTGGCATCGGGGTCGGCGGTTCGGCGACGGGTCCCTCTGGCATCGCTGGCGAGACGGCCTGAAACGACGGCGCGGACGTGGCTTCGCCGAGCGGCGACGGCAGGTCGGCCTTTGGCGCCGGGGCTTCGCTCACGGGGGGCGTGACCGGCGGCGCCTCTTGGGCGGATCGCAACGCGTCGGGGGCAAAGCCAGCGCCAGCAACCTTGTGTTCAAGCCGGCTGACACGGGATCTGAGTTGCGACTGGCCCACAAGAAGAACGACGATTGCGATGGGGATGGCGAGGACGATCAGACCAGCCAAGACAAAAAGGAAATCCATGCTGCACCGTCCTTGAAGGGGGGCGTCGAGGTGAACCTGAAATTCAGGCTAGCGCAGGAAAAGCCAAACGCCTAGCGCGGAAAGTGCGATAATGCGGCATCGGAAACGCTGCGCTGCAGGAAAAGGACAAGGCGGGGCAGCGGGTCGGCACCGTGGGCGGATGATTTTGGCGGTCGGGCGCGGCAACGGTGTCGTCCGGCCGGGGCCAAGGCTCTTTGCCCTGCCAATCGGCGGGATGAAGGCCGGCGCCGCCGGGTGTTGACGGCGCGGGTTTGTGGTGGTGTGCTGCCACCAATGGTCGGCCAGCCTTGGCCACGGGGAGCCCGCACATGCAAGAAGCTTCGGTGAACGTTCTGGGCGGCACGCTGGACACCTGCTCGACGCGGCCCATGACCGGGTTTTACCGCAACGGCTGCTGCGACACCGGAACGGCGGACCATGGCATTCATACGGTTTGCGCCGTCATGACGGCGGAATTCCTTGCCCTGTCGAAATACCTTGGCAATGACCTTTCCACCCCACGTCCCGAATACGGTTTTGCCGGGCTGAAACCGGGGGATCGCTGGTGCCTTTGTGCCGCGCGCTTTCTTCAGGCCCACGACGAAGGAGCGGCACCCGAGGTCAACTTGTCGGCGACCCACAAGCGGACGCTGGACATCGTGCCGTTGGAGGTCTTGCAGCGATATGCAGTTGAACCGAAGTCCTGAAGCGGATTGCGTTTCTTCTGACCCGAGCGCATCAGATTTCGCCACGTTCTTGGGGCGAATTCTGATGCGGGATAGACGCACACCGCTTTAGCCGCGCAGGGCGATGGCCAGGTCCATCACATTGGTGCCGGTTGGGCCGGTGGTGAACAGGGCGCCGCGGCGGGCAAGAAAGGATCCGCTGTCGGCGGCCAGCAGAAAGCCTGCCGCCGCGTCAGTCCAGGTCCTGCCATCGACCAATCCGCCTGCTGCGGTGGTCGGGCCATCGCTGCCGTCAGTGCCGGCAACCAGCACCGACAGATCGGCGCTGCCATGGATTGCCCGTGCCATGGACAGCGAAAGGGCCTGATTGCGCCCGCCCTGACCGGGATGCGGCGGCAGGACAACGGTCGGCTCTCCACCCCAGATCACCACACCCGGGGTCGGGGGGAGCATCCCTGTCATCAGGACCGCGACGGCGGCCACATCGTCGTAAAGCGACTCGGTATCGCCCAGAACGCGCAGGCCCAGTTCAGCCGACCTGGCTGCGGCGGCGGAACGGGCCACCGTGTTGGACGCGACGATCCGGGCTTCGTGGATCAGTCCCGGTCGCGCCACGCAGAGACCTATCCCCGAGCCGATGGTCTCGATGCTGTCGCCGCGGGTATCGGAAACGGCAAGGACGGTGACGCGGTGACCCTTGAAGTGCCTGAGAAGCCCGCCCCCCTTGATCATGGAAAGCCGGGTGCGAATGGCGTTCATCGTGGCGATGTCCTGACCGGAGGCCAGAAGGTCCCGGTTCAGCGCCGTTATGTCGGCCAGCGTGACGCCGGGCCCCGGCGCCTCCGCAAGCGCCGAGGCGCCGCCGGACACGAGAAGCAGCAGATGAGAGCCGGGCGCAGCTTTGGTCACCTCTGCCATGAGGCGCGCCCCGGCCGCGATGCTGGAGGCGTCGGGTACGGGGTGCGCGGATTCCAGGACTTCAAAGGGCAGACCCGGCTGGCTGTGGCCATGTTTGGTGACGGCAAGGGTCGGGACGGGGCCAAAACGCTCGACCGCAGGGCGCGCCATGGCAACGGCGGCCTTGCCGACGGCAAGGATCAGATCGGGGCGCGGGATGGGGTGGTCTGCCAGACTGCGGGCGACGGCAATGTCGCCCCGGACTGCGTTCACCCCGGCCCACCAGATCTGACGCAGGAGCTCGGCACGGGTTTCAGGGGTCATGGCGCGGCTTTCGTGGGTCTGGGGTCGGTATGGCGGCTTGGCGGGAGGGGATCAAGGGGGGTAGAGTTGGGTCAGGGGCTGGCAGGGTCCGGGAGGGCACCATGAAAAAGCTGCAGACGCAAGGCGTGCATCACATCACGATCACCGGGGCCGACCGGCAATCAACCATCGACTTCTGGGAAGGGGTGCTGGGGATGCCCTTTGTCTTTGACCAGCCCAATCTGGACCAGCCCGCCGAGGGGCATCTGTACTTCGATCCCGGCGACGGGCGGCTGATCACCGTTTTCACCAACGAGGCGCGAAAGCCCCCCAAACGCCGCGCCCCGGTCGAGGTGGGGTCGGTGCACCATGTGGCCTTTGCGGTGTCGCTGGCCACGTTCCGGCAGGCGGTGGAGCGGCTGGATGCGCGGGGGATCAAGCATTCGGGGCCGAAGGATCGCGGGTTCATGGACTCGATCTATTTCGAGGACCCTTGCGGGCTGCTGATCGAGCTCGCCTGCTACAAGTTCGAGCCGCCGATGGGATGCTCCCATGCCGATGTGATGATCGAGGCACACCGGATGCGGGTGGCGGCGGGGGATCATCATATCATGGAGGTTCATCTGGCCGATGCCATCGAAAAGCTGGTGGTGCTGCGGCAGCAGAGCCTGTCGGCGGACCGGGGAGCGAAGGACCCTTATGGGCCGGCGTGAGCGGCGTCCAGATATGGACGTTTTTTGAAAGCATTTGGAATCAATGGCTTGGATTCCAAAAATTAACCGGGCGTTAGGAAATAGCTTAAGATGCGCGGTTTTGGAAGGGTGAGGTGCGGATCAGGTCACCGGCGGATGTCTGTGCGGCGCCGGTAGGAAATTG
>JANMCI010000021.1:0-2579 GCA_031361245.1 Rhodobacterales bacterium | reverse complement strand
CGCCCAAGACGCAGGTGCTGGCCTGCGGCATGGTCGGCGCCCGGCAGGGCTGGCGCGAGGCACCCTACCGCCAGACCCCCTGCACCCCGGTTGACGCGGCGGGCATCCTCCATGTCCCGACGCAGGACCCCCGCCTGACCTGCCACATCGCCCCCGGCCTCAGCCAGTCCCACCCCGCCGATGTCATGCGCGGCGAGGAAACCCAGATTGCGGGCGTCCTCGCCCTGCACAAGGGTTTTGACGGCGTGATCTGCCACCCCGGCACCCATTCCAAATGGGTCCAGGTCTCGGCGGGCGAAGTGGTCAGCTTTCAAACCTATATGACGGGCGAGCTTTTTGCCCTGCTCTCCACCCAGTCCGTCCTGCGCCACGGGCTTGGCGAGGGCTGGGACGACGACGCCTTTGACGCGGGCCTGTCGGACGCCATTTCGCGCCCCGACCGCATCGCCGCCCGCCTCTTTGCGCTCAGGGCCGAATTCCTGTTGCACGGCCTGACGCCCGCACAGGGCCGCGCCCGTCTGTCGGGCCTTCTCATTGGCATCGAACTTGCCGGGGCCAAACCCTATTGGCTTGGCCAAAGGGTCATTCTCGTCGGTGCGCCGGCCCTGGCCGCCAATTACGAAAAAGCCCTGATATCCCAGGGTCTTACCCCCGAGACCCTCGACGCCACCGCCTGCACCCTGGCGGGTCTGTCCCGCCTTCACGCCCAGATGAAAGCCGCCCGATGACCCACCTGCCCCTGATCGCCATCCTGCGCGGCATCTCCCCTGACGAGGCCGAAGCGGTAACCGAAGCCCTGATCGAGGCCGGGATCACCCGCATCGAAGTGCCCTTGAACTCGCCTCATCCCCTGACCTCGATCCGGGCGATGGTCAAAGGCTTTGGCTCGCAAGCCCAGATCGGCGCAGGAACCGTGCTTACCCTGCGCGAGGTGCAAGAGGTCCACGACGCCGGCGGCACCCTCATCGTCTCGCCCAATTGCGACCCCGAGGTCATCGCCGCCACCAAAGCCCTCGGCATGGCGTCCTGGCCCGGCGTCATGACCCCCACAGAATGTTTCGCGGCCCTGAAGGCCGGGGCGGACGGGCTGAAAATCTTTCCCGCCAGCCTGATCGGCCCCGACGGGCTGAAGGCAATCCGCGCCGTCCTTCCCCGGATGATACAGGTCTATGCCGTGGGGGGTGCCGGCCCGGCGAACTTTGGCGAATGGCTTGCCGCCGGGGCTGATGGCTTCGGCCTTGGCACAGCACTTTACACCCCCGGCCTGACCGTCGCCGAGGTCGCCTCCCGCGCCGCCGAGATCGTCGCCGCTTACGAAGGAGCCGCCCAATGATCCACGACGACCGCCCCTGCACCCTTGGCGAAGGCGCCTTCTGGCACCCGATCCGGCGTCAGTTCTTCTGGTTCGACATCCTTGGCCAGAAACTCCTGTCGCGCGACCGCGACGGTGAGCGGACGTGGCGCTTTCCCGAAATGGTCTCCGCCGCCGGTTGGGTGTCCGAAGATGTCCTTCTGATCGCGGGCGAGCGTGACCTCTTCCTCTTTGACCTTGAAACCGAAGAGATCGAGCCTCTGGCCGAGCTTGAGGCCGACAAGCCCGAAAACCGCTCCAACGATGGCCGCGCCGACCGTCAGGGCGGCTTCTGGATCGGCACGATGGGCAAGAATTCGGCCGACCGCGTTGGCAAGGGGGCGATCTACCGCTATTTCAAGGGCGAGTTGCGGCTCCTCTTCCCGAAGATTTCGATCCCGAATTCGATGTGCTTCGCCCCTGATGGCAAGACCGCCTACTTTTCCGACACCGGCACCCACCGCATCATGAAAGTGGCGCTGGACCCCGACGGCTGGCCCGCGGCCACCCCCGTCGCCTTTGTCGACCTGCGGGCCGAGGGGCTTTACCCCGATGGCGCGGTGGTGGATGAGGTGGGAAACCTGTGGTGCGCCCAATGGGGGGCGTCACGCGTCACCTGCTTCTCGCCCGCCGGGGTGTTCATGAAATCCGTGGCCTTCCCCGCTCCCCACACCTCCTGCCCCGCGTTCGGCGGGCTGGATCTGACCACCCTCTTTTGCACGTCGGCTCTGGAAGACATGTCGCCCGAGGCGCTGGCTGAGTATCCCGACGCCGGCAAGACCTTTGCAGCACCCGGTGCGGGCAAGGGACTGCCCGAACCGCGCGTCCTGCTGAAATGACCCTCGCCGATCAGATCGCCCAAGCCGCCGACGAGATGGCGGCCGGGGCTGCCGGCACCGACCCCCGGCAAATGACCGCTCTGGTCGAAGCCCTCGCCACCGCCAACCAGATCGCGGCGTTCGGCTGCGGACGCGAGGGGCTGATGATGCGCGCCCTCGCCAAGCGGCTTTATCATCTTGGTCTTGACGTTGACATGGTCGGTGACATGTCCTGCCCGCCGCTGGCCCAGGGCGACCTATTGCTCGTCTTGGTCTTGTCTCGTATTCGTGCCGCTCCAAGTGCTCGTTTAGGCCACCTTGCGTTCGAAGGCCAAGGGGCTTTTTCCTCCCAATGCTGAATGCCGACGGCGTGGGTTATGGAAGCCGTTGATGTATTGGAAGATGGCGGT
>JANMCI010000562.1:0-3773 GCA_031361245.1 Rhodobacterales bacterium | reverse complement strand
TCGTCGATGCCTCCGGTCAGAGGATCCGAACCGGCAGTTCCATTGATTACTGACATCGTGATTTATCCCCCCAAGGACTTGCAAAGAATTGGAATCGAATTTTACCCGATCCTAAACCCGCTCTTGAAAACCGACAAAGTGAATTCCAGCGGCCACTTGCGTGAATTCGCAGTGAAAAGCCCGGCATATTGCCGCAGGGCAGGTTGTCGGTATAACCTTTTCAACCGCCGATTGAGTTGGAGGCGGTCAGCCGTTGCCGACGGCGGCGCGCAGGTTGGCTTCGGCATTGTTCAGGATCGCCGTCATCGCCTCGACGGCGGCCTTTTCATCGCGCTGGGCGACCTGATGGAACACCGCCGCATGGGCATCGCACAGGTCGGCAAGGCGTTGACCGGCAAGGCGCAGGCCGCGGTGGCTGGTGGCAAAGGCCTCCAGCAATGAGGATTCCATCGCCTCGAACAGATAGGTCAGCACGCGGTTGCCGCCGCACAGGGCAAGGGCGCTGTGAAAGCGGACATCGGCGGTGTGAAACGCCTGCTCTGCCGCAGCCCCTCCGGTGCCGGCATCAATCTCTGCCGCAGCCGCCCGCATCGCGGAAAGCGCCGCCTCGACCGCCAGAAGGCCGGTGCGGCTGGCATGATGAGAGGCCGAGATGACCGATTGCAGTTCCAGCGACCGGCGCACCTGCAAAAGGTCGAACAGGGTCTTGGGGTCGGACTTGATCAGCGAGGTCAGAAAGGCGCCGAACATCGCGCCGTCGGGCTGGGTCACCACGGCGCGGCGGCCGCGGGCAATGCTGACCAGCCCGCGACCCGACAGGATCTTCATCGCCTCGCGGATGGTGATGCGGCTGACGCCGAAGTCGGCGGCGATGTCGGCTTCGGCGGGCAGGATCGCCCCCGGTCGCAGGCCGGACAGGATCTGGCGGCCCAACTTGTCGGCAATGTTGTCGGCCGCCGAACCGGGCGGCATGGGGGAACCGGTGGAAGGGGTGAGTCGCGCCATGATCGCAAACGTATATGATAAGTCCGCGATATTGGCCAGACGGACGCATCTGTGGCGACGCAGCATTTCCGGAAAAACCTAGCTGCATTGCGGCAATTCAAGCGAAATAGACCCCAAACCGCTTCGGACGCGGATCGGGGAGGAGGGCTTGGGGAATCCAGCTTTACAAACTTGTATGACGACCCTAGCTTTTGTCTGGGCGCGCCAAATGCGGAAAACAGCATGTGCGGCCAGGATCCAATTGGGAGGATGCAATGAAATTCAACGTGACGCTGACCCGCGCGATCGCCGGGTCTGCCCTTGTGCTGTCCTTGATGGCCAGCACGTCCGCCATGGCGGCTGACCCGACGGAAAAGTGGTGCTCTGGTGTCAAGATCGCCGCCTTTCCGGGCGGGCCGCAAGGCGGCGTGTTCGCCAACAACGTCTACAACGGCTTTCGGCAGGCCGAAATGGATCTGGGACCGGAGGTGACCTATTACTTCTCGGACTGGGACCCCAACAAGATGCTGCAACAGATCCAGCAGGCCGTGGCGACCCAGGTGGACGGGATCGCGACCTACGGTTTCGCGGGCGAGGCTGCGACGGGGCCGATCGTCGACCAAGCCTTTGCGCAGGGCACGATCTTTACCAGCCTGAACACCTCGCTGCCCGACAGCCAGAAGAAATACGCGCCGAACGGCTTTGGCTATGTCGGAGCACCGAACTATTCGGCGGGCTTTGCGCTGGCGTCCGAAGCGGCCAAACGGTCGGGTCTGGCGTCGGGCGATTCCGTGTTCGTCTGGGGCCTGAAGGGGCAGGGCGGCGACCGGGGGCAGCGCACGGTTGGCGTGATCGACGGCTTTGAAAAGGTCGGCGCGACGGTGATCTATCAGGAGATCGACAGCGCCACCAACGCCGATCCCAACGCCGGCACCGCGACCTTTGTCGGCGTGATGGGGGCCAATCCGGGCATCAAGATCGTGGTGACCGACCATGGCGGCCTGACCTCGAACGTGGGGGTTTACGCGCAGGCGGCGGGTCTGACGCCGGGTCAGGTCTATTTCGCGGGCTTCGATATGTCGCCCAACACCGCGCAGGCGGTCAAGGACGGCTTCCAGAACCTCGTGATCGACCAGCAGCCCTTCCTGCAAGGGTACCTCCCGATCCTGAACATCTGCCTGACCAAGAAATACGGCTTCTCGGGGCTGGATGTGAACACGGCCGGCGCCTTTGTCGATGCGACCAACGTGGATGCGGTGGCCCCGTTGGCCGCTGTGGAAATCCGCTGATCAACCGGGGCCCGGGCGAACCCGGGCCCCCTTTTCACAGGTGCGATGATGGCTGAAGCTGCCCCCGGTCCCGCTGGGACGCCGGTGATCGAGTTGCGCAACGTCTCCAAGACCTTTGGCGAGGTGCGGTCGCTGTCTGACATCAACTTTGCCGTATATCCCGGTGAAATCGTTGGCCTTCTGGGCGACAACGGGGCGGGAAAATCGACGCTGGTCAAGACGGTGATGGGCTTTCACAGACCCGATCCGGGCGGCGAGATCTTCTTCAAGGGCGAGCCGATCCACGACTGGTCGGTGGCCCGCGCCCGTGCCTTGGGGATCGAGACGGTCTATCAGGAGCGGGCGCTGTGCGAAAAGCAGCCGATCTGGCGCAACATGTTCATGGGGCGCGAGCCACGCACCAAGTGGGGCCTGTTGGACGTCAAGAAGATGCGCGAGGAATCGGCGCGTCTGATGAGCGAGCATATGGGCTTCACCTCGGCCGCCGTGCATCCCGACAATGTGGTGACGACGATGTCGGGCGGCGAAAAGCAGGGCGTGGCGATCACCCGCGCCCTCTATTTCGATGCGCAACTGGTCATTCTGGACGAGCCGACCATGGGCCTGTCGCTGACCGAAACCAAGAAGACCCTCGATTTCGTCAGCAACATCAAGAAGGCGGGCAAGTCGGCCATCTTCATCGACCACAACATCTTCCATGTCTATCCGGTGGTGGACCGGCTTTACGTTCTGGACCGCGGCAAGGTTGCCGGGGTCTATGACAAGAGCCAGATCTCCATGGATGACCTGATCGACCGCCTGTACCGGGTGGCCCGCACCGGATCGCTGGAGTAAATCATGCCAGAAACCCTGCAATCGGACGCGAAACCCGCCAACAACCGTGTGGCCCCGCCGTCGTTCCTGCGCCGCTATGGCAGCCAGCTTGGCATCATCGGCGTGGGTCTGGTGATGTGGCTGGGCTTTGTGTTTGCCGCCCCCACGGTGTTCACCAACACCTTCATCTATGTGGCCTTTGCCCAGACCACCCCGCAGTTTGGCATCATCGCGCTGGCCCTGACTTTCGTGGTCATCACGGGCGAGATTGACCTCTCGTTCCCCTCGATCATGGCGCTGGGCACGGCGATTTTCTGCATCGCGGTGACGCATGGCGTGGTCTGGCCAGTGGCGCTGGTCATCGGGCTGGCGACGGGGGCGGCCTGTGGCTGGGTCAACGGGTTTCTGGTGTCGTGGCTGAACATTCCGTCGCTGGTCATCACCATCGGCACGTCGTTTCTGTTTCGGGGGACGGAGCTGGTCCTGATGAACGGCACCGGCGTGCCGCTGACCGCCGAGGAATACCCCGGCCTGCATGCGATGTTCCGCGAAAGCTATTTCGGCATCCCGGTGCAGACGCTGTGGATGATCGTGCTGCTGGTCGCCACCTGGTTCTTGCTGAACCGAACGCGCTTTGGCGCGCATGTGTTTCTGGTGGGCGACAACCCGACCTCGGCGCGGCTGATG
>JANMCI010000557.1:0-6715 GCA_031361245.1 Rhodobacterales bacterium | reverse complement strand
CGGACGGCTTGACCACGCAAGCGCAGCCCGCCGCCAGCGCAAAGGGCAGCTTCTGGCTCAGGATCCAGAACGGAAAGTTCCACGGGCAGATGACCGACACCACGCCAATGGGCTCTTTCAACACCACCCCCAGCATGTCGGGTCCAAGCGAGTTGTGACTGTCGCCATGCAGCGTCCGCGCCAGCGACGCCGCATAGCGCCACAGATCCGCCGCCCCCGTCACCTCGCCCCGCGCCTGCGCAATCGGTTTGCCCGTCTCCAGCGTCTCGATCCGCGCCATGGGCTCGGCCCGCGCCTCGATCAGATCGGCGACCTTCAAGAGCACCGCCGCCCGTGTCTTGCCGCTGGCCCGGCTCCAGCCCGCGAACGCCGCCCGCGCGGCGGCCACCGCCGCATCGACCTCAGCCGCCCCGCCAAGGGCCGAGCGGCTGACCACCACCCCATGGCTCGGCGACACCCGCTCGAAACTCGCCGCACTTTCGCGCCAGACGCCACCGATCCAGTGCCGGTTCACCCGCACCGCGTCCGGCAAAGCCATGCCCGAGGCCGCAATCACTGTCAGATCGTTCATCTCACGTCCCCGGAAATTCTGGTTTGCGCTTGGCGCGAAAGGCCGCCACGCCCTCGGCCTTGTCGTCCGTTGCCACAGTCATGCCCGATCCCAACGCCTCGATCATCGCATCCCGGTCCTCGCCCACGGCGGCGTGAATCATGTATTTCGCAACCTCCGTCGCGCGGGGCGATGTCGCGCGCAACCGCTCGGCTATTTCCAGCGCCGCAGCCCCCGGATCCTCGGCCACCTCGGCCACAAACCCCAAGGCCAAGGCACGTTCGGGCAGGATAACCCGGCCAAACAGCGCCATTTCCTTGAGAACAGCTTCCGGCAACAGCCGCGCCAGCCGCTGCGTTCCCGACCAGCCCGGCACGATGCCGACCCCGGTTTCCGGCAGCGCGATCTTGCTGCGCGGCGACATCACCCGGATGTCGCAGGCCGCCGCAAGCTCCAGCCCGCCGCCATAGGCCGCCCCGTCCAGCACGGCAATGGTCGGTTTCGACAACCTTGCCAGCCGGTCGAACACCCGGTGGCCGGCCCTGACCCAATGGCGCGCAAAATCCGCCGGACCAAGCCCGGCCCAGGAGTTGATGTCGGCGCCCGTGCAAAACGCCTTGGGTCCGGTCGCCGTCACCAGCACCGCCACGACCTGAGCCTCCCGCTCCACCGCATCGCAATGGGCCATGATCTGGTCCAGCATCCCCGGCGTCAGCGCGTTCAGCTTGGCCGGGTTGTCCAGCCGCATCTCGGCCACCGGCCCGTCCATCAAGAGGTGAACGTCGCTCATGGCTGCCACCCCATCGGCCCCTGCCGCAACAGCGAAAGCGGCATGACCAGCGCATCGCTGGCAACCGTCACCCGCCCCCCGCTCGCCGCCACGATGTCGCGCGCGGGGTCAATCCCCGGCATCACCTCGGTCGCGACCAGCCCTTCGGGCCGAAGCCGGATCACGCAGCGCTCGGTCACATACAAAACCTCCTGCCCCTGCTCCCGCGCCCGCTCGCCCGAAAAGGTGACATGCTCGACCCGCTCGACCATCTTGGTGAACTTGCCGGGCTTTTTCACCCTTAGTCCGGTTTCATCCAGCGCCATCTCGGCCCCCGCTTCGAACCACCCCGAAAAGACGATCTTGCGCGCATGCGCCGTGATGTCGACAAACCCCCCGCAACCCGCCGTCAGATAAGGCTTTTTCCCAAGTTTCGAGACATTGACATTGCCCTCCACATCAACCTCGAGAAAGGACAGGAACGCCATGTCAAAGCCGCCACCCTGAAAATAGGTGAACTGATTGGGCGAGGCCATGAAGGCATCGGCGTTGCTGGCGCAGCCAAAGGCAAATCCGGTCAGCGGCATCCCCCCCACGGCGCCCTGCTCGATGGCCCAGGTCACGGCCTGCGGATGGCCCTCTTCCAGCAGAATGCGCGGCACATTGGCCGAAATGCCAAAGCCCAGATTGGCCGTCATGCCCTCCTTAAGCTCCATCGCGGCGCGGCGGGCGATGATCTTTTCCACCCCATGCTCGGCCAGATGAAAGCTCGCCCACGGTCGCATGATCTCGCCCGAGATCGCCGGGTCATAGGGTGTTTCGGTGGTCTGTTTCTGGTCGGGGTCCAGCACGATCAGGTCCACCAGATGCCCGGGCACCCGCACGTCATGGGGGCGCAGGCTGCCCGCCGCCGTCATCCGCTTGACCTGGGCGATCACCAGCCCGCGATTGTTGCGCGTCGCAATCGCCTGATCAAGCCCGCCCAGATAGGCGCCCTCATGCTCATAGGTCAGATTGCCCCGCTCATCGGCGGTCGTCGCGCGCAGGATGCAGACATCCGGCGCGATGTTGGGGAAGTGGAGCCATGTATCGCCGCCGAACTTCTGCCGGTGAACGATCGGCGCCGCCGCCCCGCGCGCGTTCATCGCACAGCCCTCGCGGAGCGGATCGACAAAGGTTTTCAGCCCGACCTTGGTCAGCACGCCCGGTCGCCGGGCCGCCACATCACGGTGCATGTCAAAGAGGATGCCCGACGGCACGTTATAGGCCGCCACACGGTCCTCGGTGATCATCCGCCAGATGTCGGGCATCGGCAGACTTGACGGGCCCGACGGATAGGACCCAGCAATGACCCGCGCCAAAAGCCCGTCCTGCGCCAGATGTTCCATCCCCTTGACGCCGTACATGTCGCCCGCCGCAATCGGATGGATCGTGGTGATGGCCTTGGGATGCCCCTCGTCACGGAACCGCTGGCCAAGGGCACCCAGCACTTTGTCCGGGCATCCCAGCGCGGAAGAGGATGACACGGTCACGACCGCGCCGTCCTTGATGCGGGCAACCGCCGCATCTGCCGATACAAGCTTGCTCATCCGATTCTCGCCCGCTTCTGCTATTTGGATCGTTCCAAATTCTTACTGGAACGATCCAAACCCGTCAAGCGCTTCGACCGCGAACGGGGGCGCGAAATTTTTCGCCGAAAAATTTTGGCCCTGCGGACGTGCTCGCGGCAAAAGGCCCCGCTGGTCGGGCGGGGCCTTTGGTATCATGAACAACCAGTAGGCGGCTATTTCGCCCCGCTGGCCCACAGCGCGAAATGCCCGTCGCGCTGGACCCGCACCGACTGAAAGCCGGCGTTCTGCAGATGGGCGGCCAGCGTTCCGGCCGTGAATCCCGTGCGATGGCCCATGAACGCATTTCCCGCAGCCAGCGCCGGGCGATAGCCATACAGCATGTCCAGCGGCGCGATCGGCCCCATCGCCGACAGATAGGCAGGGTCCTCCAGCTTGCCTAGCGCCACAAGCTCGGCCACCTGTTGCAGGTCGGGCATCGTCACCAGCACAAAGCCGCCCGGCGCCAGCACACGGTGAAACTCGGCCAGAGCCACCGGCACTTCGTGGCTTGCGAGGTGTTCCAGATTGTGTGCCGACCAGACCGCGTCGACCGAGCCTGCGGCAACCATCGGCATTTCGGTAATGCTCGCCACGATATCCGGCGCCACGCCGGGGTCGATGTCCAGCCTGAGCTCGCTCCATGCGCCCTGCGGAAAGAAGGCGTCGGGCAGCTTTGCGGGGTCCGCGGCACCGCAGCCGACATGCAGCACGGTGCGGGTCTGCACGGCGACGGCGGTGTCAAAGGGGACTTGGGTTGCGATGGTCATGGTCAGATCCTTCAGGGTTCGCGCAGGCTTTCGTTCAGGCCGCGCATCAGGGGTTCAAGGAAGTAGTCAAGGACAGTACGGGTGCCGGTCTTGATTTCGGCGGTCAGGGTCATGCCGGGCAAAAGGCCGGTGCCGGGGGTCAGGCGGGTCAGATCACCGTCGAAGGTTACGCGCCCGGAATGCAGCGCTGTCGCAGTGCCCTCGGGTGTGAAGGAGCCGTGGCTGATATCCTGCAATTTCCCCTGCAGGCTGCCGTGGCGCCGCCAGGGGAAGGCGTCGATCTTCAAGGTGACCGGGTCGCCCAGCGCGATGGTGCCCGCCTCGGACGACCGGATGCCGATTTCGGCAATCAGCGGCACGTCGGTCGGCACCAGCACCACCACCGGTTCCCCCTCGGCCATCAGGGACCCGGGGCCGCCCTTGGCCACCGACAGCACGACACCGGAGCGTGGCGCATGAAGTTCGGCCAGACTGGCCAGACGCATCGCCTTGGTCAGCTGTTCCTCGACCTCGGCAAGGCGCGGGGTCAGGTCGGCCAGCGCTTCGGTGGTCTGACGGCGCAGGTCGATGTCAAAGGCGGTCAGGGCGGCATCCGCCTGCGCCCGCCGCTGGGCCAGATCGTCCAGCCGCGCCAGATGCTGGTCCAGTGCCGCTTCGGCATCAATCCGGTTCAGCCGCGCCTCTAGGGCCGTCAGTTTCGAGCCGGACTGGCTTTGTGCCAGCGTCTCGCGCATGACCTCGATCTGAAGGGCGATGTCGCGCCGCGCCTCCAGCGCGCCGCCCGCCCGTTCCTCGGCCGAGGTCGCCTTGGTCAGCGCGGACCGGGCGGCGAGAAACTGGCTGCGCTGGGCGAGGGCAAGGCTTGATCGTTGCGCCCGGACCTCGGCCTGCAGGGTGGCATCGGGCCCGCCGTCCGGCAGGACGGTGCCGTCCAGTTCGGCGCGCAGCCGCTCGACCTTGGCCAGCAGCGCCGCCCGCTCGACCTCCAGCGCACCGCGGTCGGCCAGCGCCAAAGTGCCGTCCAGCCGGGCCACGGTCTGGCCAGCGACCACCATGTCGCCGGGCTTGACCAGAAGCTCGCGCAGGGTGGCGCGGCTCATCGGCTGCAGGATGATCGGCGGGGCATCGGCGGCCAGCCTGCCGCTGGCGGTGACGACAATGTCGATCCGCAGCAGGGACGCTGCCGCCACCAGGGCCACGATCAACCCGGCCCCCAGTGCGGGCCACAGCCGCAGGATCAGCGGCGGCTGCTCTTCCACCAGCCGGTCCAGATCGGCCTGAAACTCGAGGGCCGCGATGGCGATCATCGGCCGGGCGCCGGCCCTCATGTCAGATGCTCCGTCTGTTGTTGCCACAGATGCCGGTAGATCTCGCACCGTTCCAGCAGCGTGGCATGCGGCGCCATGTCGGCCACCCGGCCCTGCTCCAACACCACGATCGCATCGGCGCGCACCAGCGACGACAAGCGGTGCGACACCATGATCACCGTGCGGCCCTTGGCGATGGCCGACAGGTTGCGGTTGACCACCGCCTCGCTTTCCGGGTCCAGCGCCGAGGTCGCCTCGTCAAAGACCAGAATGCGCGGCGCGATCATCAGCGCCCGGGCGATGGCCAGCCGCTGGCGCTGTCCGCCGGACAGATTGGCGCCGCCCTCTTCGACCCGTGTGTCAAAGCCCTGCGGCAGGCGGCGCACGAAATCTTCCGCTCCGGCCAGTTTGGCCGCCAGCAGCACCTCCTCCAGCCCGGCTTCGGGACGGGCGGTGGCGATGTTGTCGCGGATGGTGCCGCGGAACAGCAGGTTTTCCTGCAGGACCACGCCGAGGCTGCGCCGCAGGTGGTCCAGATCGATCTGGCGGATATCGACGCCGTCGATCTGGATCAAACCGGCCTGCGGCACCTCGATGCCCTGAATGAGCCGGGTGAGGGTTGTCTTGCCCGAGCCTGACCGCCCCACCACCCCGATCACCTGACCCGGCTGAATGTCCAGACTGACCCGGTCCAGCGCGGGCGAGGCCGCACCGGGATAGGTGAAGGTCACCTGATCCAGCTTCATCCGGCCGGAGATCGGGTGGCGCATCGGGCGGGCCTGGGCGCCGCGCTCCGCCTTCTGGTTCATCACGCCGGCCAGCATCCGCACCGACAGCGCCGCCTCCTGATACTCGTTGATCAGCCCGACGATCTGCACCAGGGGTCCGGTCACCCGTCCTGCCAGCATGAGGAACGCCACCAGCGCCCCGATGCTCAGCTGCGATTGCAGCACAAAGACCGCACCCAGCGCGATCACCGACACCTGCATCAGCTTTTCCAACAGCCCGGTCACGGCCCCGGCCAGGGCACCGATGGTGCCGACATCCCACTGGCGGCGCAACGCCCCGGCCAGATTGTCCTCCCATATCCGCCGCCGGTTCGGCTCCAGCACCAGCGACTTGACGGCGCGCATGTTGTGCAGGGTTTCCACCAGATTGGCCTGCCGTTCCGCCTCGGCCGCATAAAGCGCATTCAGGCGGCGGCGAAAGGTCGGCAGCAGTACGCCGATGCAGCCCGCAATCGCCAGCGCAAAGCCCAGAACCACCAGCGTCAGCGGCCCGCACAAGAGCATGAGGATGCCCAGCAGCAGAGGCAGAAACGCCGCATCCAGCATCGTCTGGAACAGACGGCCCGTCAGAAACGCCCGGATCTTTTCGGTCTGCTGCATGTGCCGCGTCATCACGCCCGACGGAGTGGTCTCAAAAACGGACAAGGGCAGCGACAAAAGATGCGCAAAGACCCGCGCCCCGATGATCGCATCGACCTTGCCCCCCGCAATCAGCATCAGACGCTGACGCACATAGGCAAAGCCCGCGTCAAATCCGGCCAGCACCACATAGATTGTCACGATGGTCACCAGCGTGTTCCACGCCTGATGGGCGATAACCCGGTCGATCAGCACCTGAAACAGCAAGGGCAGCGAAAAGCTGATCAGGTTGCCCATGATCACGGCCAGCGCCACCCCCGCCAGCAGGCGCGATTGCGACCTCAA
>JANMCI010000356.1:0-4206 GCA_031361245.1 Rhodobacterales bacterium | reverse complement strand
GCGATCTCGTCATAGGCCGCAAGATACGCGTCGGGCCCGGCGCCTTCCCGGCCCGCGCCAAGAGGATCGTCAGCGAGCAGCGCCACGATGGCGGGCACATCGGCCCGGGTGGCGTCGCGGAAGATCATCGCGTCGCGGCGATAAAGGCAGTGATGCGAGCGTGGTCCTTGACGCCCGGCGCCCTTTCGACGCCGGAGGAGACGTCAACCTGTCGCGCATTGGTCAGGCGCACCGCTGCGGCCACGTTTTCCGGCGTCAGGCCACCCGCCAGCATCCACGGGCGCAGCCAGCGGCGCTGGGCCACCAGCCGCCAATCGAAGGGAATGCCGTTGCCGCCGGGCAGCAGGGCGTCTTTGGCGGCCTTCGTCTCGACCAGCAACTGATCGGCAACCATGGAATAGTCCATCAGCGCCGCCAGATCACCTTCGTCCGCCACACCCACCACCTTCATGACGGGCAGGCCATAGCGGGCGCGGATCTCGGCCACGCGGTCGGGGGTTTCATGACCGTGAAGCTGCAGCATGTCGAGCGGCAGAGCCTCGGTGATGGCGTCAAGCGTCGCATCATCGGCATTCACGACGACCGCCACTTTTGCCAGACCCGGAGGGGCGGCCAGGGCAAGCGGGCGGGCCTGATCGATCGTCAGGTGACGCGGGCTCGGGGGAAAGAACATGAAGCCGCAATAGGCGGCCCCCGCCGCCGCGACGGCGGCGACGTCGGAAAGAGTCCGCAAGCCGCAGATCTTGACGCGAACAAGGTCCATCAGCGGGCTTTCGGCTTTTCGAGAAGGGCCAGCGCATCATCGTCGGGCAGCGAGGTCTGATCCTTCAGGGTGGCCAGTTCCCGCTCGAGCTTGCTGACTTCGCGGGACTTGGTGCTGGCCACCCGGCGGTGCTTGTGCTCGCGCAGCCATTCCCAGGTGAAGCCGACGAGCAGCCCGATGATGATGCCAAGGAACAGCACAAGGAACACCGGGATCTGAACCTGCCAATCCAGCCGCAGCAAGGCGGCAAAGTCGTCGGGCAAGAGGCGCAGGGTCACGATGCTGCGGTTGGCCGAGGCCACGATCAGAAGGGCTACGGTCAAGAGAGCCAGAAACAGGTAGCGCAGGGTGCGGGTCATGGGGGGCCTTTGCAGCAGAGATCAGCCCCAATATCGGGGCTGGAGCCTGCAGGTGCAACCCGCCATGCGATTTTGCCGGTTTCGTCCAAACCGAAACGGGCAAAACGCATTACTTGCCGTTCAGCCGGTCCCGCAGCAACTTGCCGGTCTTGAAGAACGGAACCTTCTTGTCATCGACCTTGACGGCCTCGCCGGTCCTTGGATTGCGGCCGATGCGGGCATCGCGGGCTTTGACGGAAAAGGCACCGAAGCCGCGCAGTTCGACCCGGTCGCCCTTGGCCAGCGCCTCGATGATCTCTTCGAACACGGTGTTGACGATCTTTTCCACATGCCGCTGAGTCAGATGAGGATTTTCATCCGCAATCTTCTGGATCAGTTCAGAACGGATCATCCGAGCACTCCCCCTCGTGGTCGCCCCGTCCCTGTCCCGGGTCGTTTGGTCGCCACCTGTTCACGTCACCTTGGACTATAGGGAATATTCCGGCCCGCACAAATGAAATTAATCTGCAAAAACAGCCGCAAGCGTCGGAAAAGGCGGGGAAGACGGCAGGGGGGGTCTGCAATCGGACGCCACCCTGACAGGCAGGGCCAAAGGTGCCGCCATGGGTCGGAACCTGCCCGAAACGGGGCCCGTCCTGCGAGATGTCGCTTTTGACGACATCATGTTTTACCTTTTACTTACAACGGATTACACGTTTCCATTAACCCCATCATAACGGATGACGCATCGCCATCCTCCCCCGTCGCGGCCCCCGGCACCCATGAAAAAACCCCGCCGCAATGCGACGGGGTTTTCAAAGTTCTCAACCTGAGGGCAGGCTTACTTGCCGCCCTTGAGCGCCGCGCCGAGGATATCGCCCAGTGACGCGCCCGAATCGGACGAGCCATACTGTTCGACGGCCTCTTTCTCTTCGGCGATCTCGCGCGCCTTGATCGACAGACCCAGCTTGCGGGTCTTGGGGTCGATGTTGGTCACGCGCACGTCGATCTTGTCACCAACCTGGAAGCGCTCGGGGCGCTGGTCTGCCCGGTCACGCGACAGATCGGAGCGGCGGATGAACGACTTGGCGCCGTTGTATTCCACCTCGATGCCGCCTTCTTCGATGGCCGAGACGGCCACGGTGATGATGCCGCCACGCTTCACGCCATCAACGGCGTCGGTAAAGGTGTCATCGCCAAGGGCTTTGACAGACAGCGAGATACGCTCTTTCTCGACATCCACTTCGGTGACGGCGGCCTTGACCGTGTCGCCCTTGCGGTAGTTCTGAATGGCGTCTTCGCCGCGCTGATCCCACGACAGGTCGGACAGGTGGACCATGCCGTCGATGTCGTTGTCGAGGCCGACGAACAGACCGAATTCGGTGATGTTCTTGACTTCGCCTTCGATGGCGGTGCCCACGGGATGCGTTTCCGCAAAGACTTCCCACGGGTTGCGCTGGGTCTGCTTGAGGCCGAGCGAAACGCGACGCTTGGCGCTGTCGATCTCCAGCACCATGACCTCAACCTCTTGCGAGGTGGAGACAATCTTGCCGGGATGGACGTTCTT
The DNA here is from genome assembly GCA_031361245.1 of Rhodobacterales bacterium. Taxonomy (GTDB): domain Bacteria; phylum Pseudomonadota; class Alphaproteobacteria; order Rhodobacterales; family Rhodobacteraceae; genus Stagnihabitans. Next base: position 1,538 of record JANMCI010000356.1, on the reverse strand, counting down.
CTTGGTCCAGGACATTTCCGAGACGTGGACGAGGCCCTCGACCCCGGCTTCCAGCTCCACAAAGGCGCCGTAGTCGGTGATGTTGGTGACGCGGCCCTTGTGGACGGTGCCGATGGCATAGTCTTTTTCAACGGCATCCCACGGATCGGATTGCAGCTGCTTCATGCCAAGGCTGATGCGGTGGGTGTCCTTGTTGATCTTGATGACCTGCACTTTGACAGTCTCACCAATGGCAAGAATCTCCGACGGGTGGTTGACGCGGCGCCACGCCATGTCGGTGACGTGCAAGAGGCCGTCAACGCCGCCCAAGTCAACGAAGGCACCGTATTCGGTGATGTTCTTGACCACGCCGTCCACGGTCTGACCTTCGGTCAGGTTGCCGATGACTTCCGCACGCTGTTCGGCGCGCGATTCTTCAAGGATGGCACGGCGCGAGACAACGATGTTGCCACGGCGACGGTCCATTTTCAGGATCTGGAAGGGCTGCTTCATGCCCATCAGGGGGCCAGCGTCACGCACCGGGCGGACATCGACCTGAGAGCCGGGCAGGAAGGCGACAGCGCCGCCCAGATCGACGGTAAAGCCACCCTTGACGCGGCCGAAGATCGCGCCGTCGACGCGGGTTTCGGTGGCGTAGGCTTTCTCCAGACGGTCCCAGGCTTCTTCGCGGCGGGCTTTCTCGCGGGAGATCTGAGCCTCACCACGGGCATTCTCGACGCGGTCGAGGTAAACTTCAACCTCGTCACCGACCTGAATGGTGGGTGCTTCGCCGGGGTTGGCAAATTCCTTGATGTCGATGCGGCCTTCCATCTTGTAGCCGACATCGATGATGGCCTGGCCCGCTTCGATCGCGATAACCCGGCCTTTGACAACGGTGCCCTCTTCGGGCGTGTCAATTTCGAAGCTTTCCTTCAGTAGGGCTTCAAAGTCTTCCATAGTCGCTTTAGCGCACATGCAGTCGTTTCCTTTTTCATCTATTTCACTGGCCACGCGGTTGGCTCCGCCGGTCTTTTGCCCATCGCAAATGCGAAAGACAGCGCTTGCCGAGATACGGCAGCGCCGCCCCTATACGCGCGAGGGGCGCGTCTGGCAAGCAGGGTTTCGCTTGACAAATTCGCCATATTGTTAGCCCATCGGCGTACTGTTGAAAGGATATGTCATGTCGGAAACCACTCTGTCGCGTCTGGGATGGGTCCTGTCGGCCCTGTTTGCGCTGTTCATGTTGGGGGCGTCGGCGGCGCCCAAGCTGCTGGCGATGCCGATTGCCACGGACACCATGACGGCGCTGGGCTGGCCGGAGGCACCGGTGTTCGTGATCGGCTGTCTGGAACTGGTGCTGACGCTGATGTTCCTTTACCCGCCGACCGCCGTTCTGGGGGCGGTGCTGATGATGGCGCTGCTGGGCGGGGCGATGGTGACACAGATCCGCGCCGGGTCGCCGCTGTTCAGCCACACGCTGTTCAGCATCTATCTGGGGGTGGCGATGTGGGGCGGGCTGATCCTGCGCGACCGCCGCATCAGGGCGGTCTTTCCCTTTG
>JANMCI010000353.1:0-14857 GCA_031361245.1 Rhodobacterales bacterium | reverse complement strand
GGATCAGGGCCACGACCTGATCGAAGGAGAGGTAGGTGGTGAGCGGGGCTTCGGCGAGGGCGGTGGCGGCGCCGGAGTGCAGGGTTGGGGCGCGGGTTGGGGAAGCGGGGGCGAGGCGCATCATCGGCGCGTGGGGGGTGGCTGGGCCAGCCGCGCCGCCAGCGGGGGCGCTGCCAGTGGGGGCGGCGGGCTGGGGCTGGCTTTGCAGGCGTTTGAGCAGTGTTTCGGGGTCGGGCAGGTCGGCGACATGGGTCAGGCGGATGACCGCCATCTCAGCGGCCATCATGGCATTGGGGGCAAGCGGGACCTCTTCCAGCGCCTTGAGCAGCATCTGCCACATGCGAGACAGCACCCGCTTCGGCAGCCGGGAGCCCATGTCGAGGCCGCGGGCACGTTCGTCGGGGGGGACGGTGGGGTCGTCGGCGGCTTCGGGGGTGATCTTGATCACCGAGATCCAGTGCGTGATCTCTGCCAGATCGCGCAGGACCGACAGGGGGTCGGCACCGTCGGCGTATTGGGCCGCAAGCTCGGCCAGCGCCTGCGGCGCGGCACCCTTCATGATCATGTCGAAGAGGTCGAGGACGCGGCCACGGTCGGCGAGGCCCAGCATGGCGCGGACCTGATCGGCGGAGGTTTCGCCGGCACCGTTGGAGATCGCCTGATCCAGAAGCGAGGTCGCGTCGCGGGCGGACCCTTCGGCGGCGCGGGTGATGAGGGCGAGGGCGGCGTCGGTGATCTGGGCGCCCTCGGCGGTGGCGATGCGGCGGATGAGGGCCAGCATCACCTCGGGTTCGATGCGTTTGAGGTCAAAGCGCTGGCAGCGTGACAGCACGGTCACCGGGACTTTGCGGATCTCGGTCGTGGCGAAGATGAATTTTACATGGGCGGGCGGTTCTTCCAGCGTCTTGAGGAGCGCGTTGAAGGCGGAGGTCGAGAGCATGTGCACTTCGTCGATGATGTAGATCTTGTAGCGGGCGGAGGCGGCGCGGTAGAGCACGCTGTCGATGATCTCGCGGATGTCGCCCACGCCGGTGCGCGAGGCTGCGTCCATTTCCATGACATCGACATGGCGGCCCTCGGCGATGGATTTGCAAGGCTCGCACACGCCGCAAGGGTCGGTGGTGGGGCCGCCCTTGCCGTCGGGGCCGACACAGTTCAAACCCTTGGCGATGATCCGGGCCGTTGTGGTTTTGCCGGTGCCGCGGATGCCGGTCATGATGAAGGCATGGGCGATGCGGTCGGCGGCAAAGGCGTTGCGGAGCGTGCGGACCATCGCCTCTTGTCCGACGAGATCGGCAAAGGTTTCGGGGCGGTATTTGCGGGCGAGGACGCGGTAGGCTTGCGGAGCGTCAGGTGTCGGATCGGCCAAGGGGCGCCTTTCGGGATTCGGGTCTTGGGGGCAGAGTAAGGGTTTGGCGGGGCGAGGTAAACCGGGGGATTTCGCGGTGTCCGGATCTGGACGTTTTCTAAAGTTGTTTTAATTCAATGTGTTGAGTTTTTAAAATTTACCGGGTGTTAACCTTCCCCCCGGGCGAGGGGGGAGGCCGGGGCCTCCGGCGGGAGTATTTGGCAAGGTGCAAACGGGGAGGTTCAGCCGCGATCCCGGGGTTGGGATAGGAGGTGGGTGGCTTGGGCGAGGGCCGCGGCGCGGTAGCGGGCGGCGAGGGCGGAGCTTGGCGTGGTCTGCATCCGCAGGGCGCAATAGGTGGCGAGGCGCCAGCCATAGGCGGGTTCGAGGGCGGGCAGGCGGGCCTCGAGTGCGGGATCGGCGAGGGTGTCGAGGAAGCGGCGGCGCTGGGTCGGGGGGATCAGGGGGCGGTTGTAGAGGGTGAGAAAGGCGGGGGAAAGCAGGACCGAGACATCCTCGGCCAGATCCCCGGCGGCGGGGCATTGCCAGTCGATGAGGCGGAGGCCCGCGCCAGTGCCCACGAGGTTGGCGGCGGCGGGGTCGGTGTGGATCAGGCAGAGGGGGGCGGCGGCGGAGCGCCGGGCCGGCGGGCGGCAGTCGGTGAGGCGGGCGGTGACCTTGTCCGCGGCGCAGGCGGCGAGGAAGCCGTCGGCCTGAGCCAGAATGGCGGCGGCGGTGGTCGGGACGGGGCGAAAGCCGGCCGGGTCGGCCCGGGACTGACGGCGCATCAGGTGAGCGGCGGAGATCACGTCGTCCTGCCACTCTGGGCCGGGGACATAGCGGTAGATCAGGACCTGCTCGTCCGGCCAGAAGCCGACAAGGTCGGGCGCCACGTTCAGGCCCGCCAGACGGGTCAGGGCCAGAGCCTCGTCCTGCGGCAGGTTGGGAAAGAGGCTGTCGGACAGCACGGGTCGGTAGCGTTTGCACACCAGCGCGCCCTGCGAGGTCGTCAGAAGCTGGACATCGTTCCAGAAGCCGCCGGTGAAAGGCCGCGCCGCCAGCAGCTGCAGGTCGGGCAGGTGGCGGGACACGAAGGCTTGCATTTGGGGCAGGGACCAGACGGACATCGGCGGCGGACTTTCCTTGGATCGCGTGCAGGATGGGACAGGGGCGCGCGCCCTGCTCTTGCCAAAACGACGCTTGGGGGACAAGGGGACATGAAAGGGCTTGGGATCGAGCAGGTTGGGCCATATCAAAGGGGCAGGGAGCGAACCTGAGGACGCCAGATGCTGATCGAAAACCACCCCTTTGACACGATCAAGATCGGTGACAACGCCGAACTGACCCGGTTGTGCACCGAGGATGCGCTGCTGATCTTTGCCGCGGCCACCGGGAACCACAACCCGATGCACCTGCCCGATCAGGATGTGGATGGCGACGGGCGGCCCGAGGCGATTGCCAGCGGCATCTTTGTGGCGGCGACGGTGTCGGCGGTGCTGGGCAATCTGTTGCCGGGGCCGGGGACGCTGTACCGGTCACAGAGCCTGATCTTCCACCGCTCGGCGCGGGCGGGGGACGAGTTGCGCGCAAGGGTCACGGTGACGGCTCTGGACCCGGACGGCACCGTGACGCTGGCGACCGAGGTGGCGCGGCTGGGCGATGACGCGCTGATCCTGTCGGGCGAGGCGAGGGTGGCGGCACCGCGGCGGGCGATCAGCTTTGACGACAGCGACGTGCCGGGGCTGGTGGTGCAGCGGCACCGTCATTTCGAGGCGCTGCTGAAGCGCGCGGAGCCGTTGCCCGCAATGATAACGGCCGTGGTCTGCCCGGACGAGGTGGAGGCGTTGCAAGGCGCGCTGCTGGCGCGGCAGCATTCGATCATCACGCCAATTCTGGTGGGCGAGGGCGCGCGGATTGCCAAGGCGGCGGCGCGATGTGGCGCCGATATCTCCGGCATCGAACTGGTCGAGGCGGTGGGGGAGGCCGCGGCGGCGCAGGCGGCGGTGGATCTGGTCAATGCCGGTCGCGCGCAGGCCGTGATGAAGGGTCATGTCCATACCGAAGCCCTGCTGCATCCGATGCTGGACCACGAGCGTGGCCTGAGAACGGGGCGCAGGTTGACCCATGTCTTTGTGATGGATGTGCCGGGGCTGGCCCATCCCCTGCTGGTCACGGATGCCGCGATCAACATTGCGCCTGACCTTTCGACCAAGATGGACATCGTGCAGAATGCGATCGATCTGGCCATTTCGATCGGCATCGCTGTGCCGCGGGTGGCGGTGCTGTCGGCGGTGGAAACGGTCAATCCGGCGATCCCGTCGTCGATTGACGCCGCGCTGTTGTCCAAGATGGCCGAGCGCGGGCAGATCAAGGGCGGCTCGGTCGACGGACCGCTGGCGATGGACAACGCGGTCAACCTTGCCGCCGCGCGGGGCAAGGGGTTGCGCGGGGCGGTGGCGGGGCGGGCCGAGGTGCTGGTGGTGCCCGACATCGACGCGGGCAACATGCTGGCCAAGCTGCTGATCCATCTGGCGCATGCCGAGGCGGCGGGGGTGGTGCTGGGGGCCAAGGTGCCGGTGATCCTGTCGTCGCGGGCGGACAGTGCGATGGCGCGGCTGGCCTCGGCCGCGGTGGCGGCGATCCATTTCCACGCGCGGTGAGGCGACGGGTCGCGGTGCCTTGGCGCCGCGGATCTGACTAGATGGGCGTCAGGGCCTTGGGCGGGTCACGCGGGGGTTTCCCACCCCCGCACCCCCGGGGAGTATTTGCAAAGGTGCAAGCGGGGCGGATTCCGGCAGGGTCGGACGCCGTGCCGCGGGGGAGCAGGGACGTGCGATTGGCGTTGATCACGGACATCCATGGCAACCGCGAGGCTTTTGGGGCGGTGCTGGCGGATGTGGCAGGGCGCGGCTGTGAGCGGATCGCGATGCTGGGCGATATCGTGGGCTACGGCCCGGATCCGGAATGGTGCGTGGACAAGGCGATGGAATTGGTGGCGGCGGGGGCGATCTGCCTGCAGGGCAACCATGACGCGGCGATTGCCCATGGCGCCGATGGGATGACCAGCAACGCGCGCAGGGCGATCGAGTGGACAAGGCCGCGGCTGACGGCCGTGCAGAAGGCATTTCTGGCGGGATTGCCGCTGACGGCGCTGACCGGGGACATGCTGTTGTGCCATGCCAGCGCGGAGGTTCCCTCGGAATGGATTTATGTGACGTCGGAGGTCACGGCGACGGGGGCGCTGCGCGCGGCCAAGGCGCGGCTGGTGTTTTGCGGGCATGTGCATGTGCCCGCCCTTTACGCCGCCGATCTGAGCGGGGCGGTGCGGGCGCAGAGGGTGAAGATCGGGGTGCCGTTGCCGCTGATCGCGTCGCGGCGCTGGCTGGCGGTGGTGGGGTCGGTGGGCCAGCCGCGTGACCGCAACCCAGGCGCGGGCTATGCGGTGTTCGACGATGTGACACAGGAGTTGACCTTCCGCCGGGTGGCCTATGACTGCGGCAAGACCGCGCTTAAGGTGCGGGCGGCGGGGTTGCCGGAGGCGTTGGCGTTGCGGCTGTTGACGGGGGACTGAGGATGCGGCGACCGCAGACGGGCATGGAAATCGGCGGCTTCATGCTGGGGGAGCGGCTGCATCAGGGCGGGTTCGCCTCGATCTGGACGGTGGCGCATGCGCTGTATCGTACCCCGATGATCATGAAGGTGCCGACGATCCTGGACGGCTATGACGGGCCGACCATCGTGGGCTTCGAAGTCGAGATGATGATCATGCCGCGGCTGACGGGTGCGCATGTGCCGAAGATCTTTGGCGTCGGCGGGTTCGACGACATGCCCTATCTGGTGATGGAGAGGATCGGCGGCGGGTCGTTGCTGGAGCGGTTCAACGCGGCGCCGCTGCCGCTGTCGGAGGTGGTGGAGACGGGGGCGCGGATGCTGGCGGCGGTGCATGCGCTGCATCTGCAGCATGTGGCGCATCTGGACCTGAAGCCCGCCAATGTGCTGCAGCGCGAGACTGGCGAGATGGTGCTGATCGATTTCGGACTGGCCCGCCATGACGACCTGCCCGACCTGCTGGACGAGGAATTCACCATTCCGATGGGAACCTTTCCCTATATCGCGCCCGAGCAGTATCTGCGCCAGCGCGACGATCTGCGCAGCGACCTTTTTGCGGTGGCGGCCATGATCCATGAAATGGCGACGGGCAGGCCGCCGTTTGGCACGCCGGAGACGCTGAAGGGCGTACGCAGGCGGCTGTGGCGCGACCCGGTGCCGCCGCGGGTGCTGCGGCCGGAGGTGCCGGAATGGCTGCAGGAGGTGATCCTGCGCGGGCTGGAGGTGGATCCGGCGCGCCGCTACCAGTCGGCGGCGCAGATGGCCTTTGATCTGGCGCATCCGGATCAGATCGCGCTGACCGAGCGGGGGATGAAGCGGGTGCAGGATGGGGCGCTGACGGTGTTTCACCGCTGGCGCAAGATGCGCAAGGTCCGGCGCTTTGCGGCCCCGGCGAGCCATGGTGAACAGATGGAGCGGGCGCCGATCCTGCTGGTGGCGGTCGATCTGGCGCCCGAGGGCGAGGCGCTGTCGGCGCGGCTGATGCTGTGGGTCAGGCGGATGCTGAGCCTGCAGCCGGACAGTCGGGTGGCGCTGGTCAACATCATCAAGACGGCGGTGCTGGGTCTTGACCCGACCACGGACGAGGCGGGCGAAAACCTGCATGTCGCGCGGCTGGTGGCGCTGAGGGCGTGGGCGCACGGGCTGGACTTGCCCGAGGCGCAGCTGACCTGCACCGTCCTTGAGAACTCGGACCCCGGTGCGGCGATCATCGACCACGCGGCACAGATCAGCGCCGACCACGTTCTGATGGGCGCGCGGGGCCAGGGTGCGGCACGGCGCTATCTCGGCTCGGTCTCGGCAAAGGTCGTGGCCGAGGCGCCCTGTTCGGTCACGGTGATCCGGCAGGGCGGGGCGGAGGGGCTGCGGGACTAAGATCTTGACTGGCCGGTCAGCCAAGGTTCAAGGTGACCGAAGGTGCCAGTGACACGGGAACGCCCGATGCAGATTGAAACCGCGGCCCTGACCGGCGCATCTTCCGGGACCCGGCGGGAGCTGACTGCGTATCGTTATGGCGCGCGCGGCGACGGGCGGAAGGTCTATCTGCAGGCGGGATTGCATGCCGACGAGATGCCGGGCGTTCTGGTGCTGCAACATCTGATGACGCTGCTGGACGCGGCCGAGGCGCGGGGCGGGCTTGCGGGCGAGGTGCTGGTGGTGCCGGCGGCCAACCCGATCGGGTTGGCGCAGTGGTCCGTTCAGCGTCCGCAGGGGCGGCACGAGACGGGCAGTCTGCACAATTTCAACCGCGGGTTTCCAGAGCTTGCCGCGCTGGTGGCAGACGATCTGGCCCCGGTGCTGACAGACGATGCGGCGACCAATCAGACGCGGATCCGCAGCGCCTTTCGCGCGGCGCTGGCCAAGACCGGGCCACGCAGCGACCTGCAGCAGATGCAGGTGGCGCTGCTCAACTGGTCTTGCGATGCCGACTATGTGCTGGACTTGCATTGCGACCATTTCGCCGTGATGCACCTTTATGCCAGCGGCGCGCGGCCTGCGGACACCAGCCTTTTGTGCCGGGCGACGGGCGCGCGGCTGGCGCTGATCGCGGACGTCTCGGGCGGCAATGCGTTCGACGAGGCGCATACGGTACCGTGGCTGCAATTGCGCGAACGGTTCGGCGACCGACACCCGATCCCGGCGGGATGCTTTTCGACGACGCTGGAATATCGCGGCCAGTTCGATGTCGATGAGGTCACGGCGGCACGTGATGCCGAGGGGTTGATGGCCTTTCTGTCCGCCATTGGGGTCGTTGCCGGAGGGACGGGCGCGCTGGCCCACCCGGATGCGCGGCATCTGCCGCTGGCGGGCGCGGCGGAGGTCTTTGCGCCGCAGGGCGGTGTCGTGACGTGGGAGGTCGCGGTGGGCTGCGATGTGGTGGCGGGTCAAGTGCTGGGCCACGTCACCGATCCGGTCAGCCGCAGGCGCATGGCCATCGCCGCTCCGGTGGCGGGAATGCTGTTTCGCACCGAGCTTTGGCGGTCCTGTCTGCGCGGTCAGAGTCTGGCCCATGTCGCCGGAGAATTCATTGTGAGAAGTGGCAATCTGCTGTCAGACTGAGGTCAATTCACGAACCAAGATCAACGTAATGGGGAGCTTGCAGAGATGAAGTCGATTTTTAAAACCGTGATTGGGGTGCTGGCGGTGTCTGCCGGGCTGAGCCTGACCACGCCGGCGTTTGCCGATGACACGCTGGACCGGGGCATCGGGTCGGAATGGTCGTCACTGGACCCGCATGTCAACTTTGACGCGGCGGCGGGCTGGATCCAGATGGACGTGTATGAGGGGTTGATCACCTTTGATGGCACGGGACAGGTCATTCCGGGGGCGGCGGAAAGCTGGGATATCAGCGACGACGGGCTGACCTATACGTTCCATCTGCGCGACGGGTTGAAATGGTCAAATGGCGATCCGCTGACGGCGCAGGATTTCATCGACGGCATGTTGCGCACGATGAATCCCGACACGGCCTCGGACAAGGGGTACTATTTCTCGTCGGTCATCCAGATCAATGGTGCGGCGGGGCTGGTCGATGGGTCGGTCAAGGACATGGCAACCTTTGGCGCCACGGCACCGGATGGCCGAACGGTGAAGATCGAGCTTTTGACGCCCGCGCCCAACATGTTGCAGATCATGGGGGGCTTTCAGGTGGCACCCCTGCACGGACCGAGCTTTGCCGCCAATGGAGCGGCCGTTTTCATCGACCCGGCCAAGGTGGTGTCGAACGGCGCCTATGTGATCAAGGAGGTCGTGCCGCAAAGCCATGTCCTGCTGGAGCGCAACCCCAACTATTGGGACGCGGCCAATGTGAAGATCCCGATGGTCAAATACCATGTGACCGAGGATGTGAACACCGAGTTCAAACGCTATCAGGCGGGCGAGATCGACATCACCTATGACATCCCGCTGAACCAGATCGAAGAGTTGAAGGCGTCGATTCCGCAAGAGGTGGCGATCTCGCCCTCGACAGAGATCATCTATTATTCGTTCAATCTGACGCATGAGAACATGGCCAATATCGACCTGCGCCGGGCCTTGTCGCTGGCCATAGACCGCGAGGTGCTGGAGGGCAAGATCGTCAAGGGCGGGGCCATTCCGGTCTTTGCCTATGCCGGAGGGTTTGATCCGGCCTACAAGGGGCCGCAGATCGCGGAGGCCGCGCTGAGCCAGGCCGAGCGCGAGGCGATGGCCAAGGAGCTTTACGCCAAGGCGGGGTACGGGCCGGATGCGCCGCTCAAGATCAACATCGTCTCGACCGTCTCGGAGGATTCGACCCGGCGGGCACAGGGTGTGGCGCTGATGTGGAAAAAGGTGCTGGGCGTCGAAGCCGAGTTGCAGCCGATGGAGCGCAAGGCGTGGCTGGACGCCTTTTATGCCGGAACATGGGATGTCTTTGCCGACGATCTGGTGGGCGATTACGCCGGGCCGGAAACCTTTCTGGCCTATATGCGCCCGTCGGCGGAGCCCGGGTACAACTGGGTGAAGCCGGAGTTCGATGCGGCGATGGATGCGGCGGCGGCCATTGCCGACCCGATGAAGCGCTATGAGGCACTGGCGGCGGCGGAGAAGATATTGCTGGACGGCTATATCTTTGCGCCGGTCTCGATCGTGCCGACGCGGCATCTGGTGAAGCCCTCGGTCCATGGCTGGGCGGCGTCGGCGGCGGGGTACAACAACAGCCAGTTCCTGACGCTGGACTAGGGGAAAGGCCGGGGAGGCTGGCCTCCCCGGACCCCACCAGGATATTGATGGACGGAGGATCGGGGACGGGGTGCTGAGGTTTGTCGGCAGGCGGCTGTGGGAAGGGGCACTGACGCTGGGAGCGTTGGTGACGCTGACCTTCTTTGTGATGCGGCTGGCGCCGGGGGGGCCGTTTTCCAAGAACCGCAAGATCAGCCCCGAGGTGCTGGAGAACATCAAGGCGCGGTTTCATCTCGATGAGCCGGTGGCGCTGCAGTTCGGGCGCTATGTCTGGGGCCTCATGCACCTTGACTTTGGTCCCTCCACCCGGTTCCGCGATTATTCGGTGGGCGATCTGATCGCGGCGGGGCTGCCCTATTCGCTGACCATCGGGTTCTGGGCGGTGCTGGTCGCCTCGGTGGTCGGGGTAGCACTGGGGATTGCCGGGGCGCTGCGGCGCAACGGAGCGGTGGACTATGTGGCGGGCACCGTGGGTGTGGTGGGGGTCGCGGTGCCGATCTTTGTGATCGGGCCCTTGGCGCAGGTCATCTTTGCGCTGAAGCTGAACTGGGTGCCAGTGGGCGGGGCGGCGCTGGGGTGGCGGTCGCTGGTGTTGCCGGTGCTGGTGCTGAGCCTGCCCAACATCGCCTATATCTCGCGCCTGACCCGCGGCTCGATGATCGAGGTGATGCGGGAGAATTATGTGCGCACGGCGCGGGCGAAAGGGATCGGGGCGCGGCGGACGCTGCTGGGGCATGCGTTGAGGGGGGCGCTTCTGCCGGTGATCGCCTATCTTGGCCCGGCGACGGCGGCCATCATCACCGGGTCAATCCTGATCGAGACGATCTTTGCCGTGCCGGGCATCGGGCGGCATTTTGTCGATGCGGCCTTGAACCGGGATTATCCCTTGGTCATGGGGATCACGCTGCTTTACGGCGGGTTTCTGATCCTGTTCAACATCCTGACCGATCTTGTGCGCGGCTGGCTGGACCCAAGAGTGCGCGGCAATGGCTAGGTCCCTGTCCACCTTTCAACTGCAGGTCAGACGCTTTGCCAGAAACCGGCTGGCGATGGTGTCGGTCGGGGTGCTGGCGCTGATCGTTGTCATGTGCTTTGCGGGTCCGCTGGCCTTTCCCTTCACCGGCGAGGATGCCGATTTCGACTATATCGGCGCGCCGGTCGACCTGACCTCGCCGCATCCCTTCGGCACCGATGACTTTGGCCGCGATTTGTTGGTGCGGGTGATGGAGGGGGGGCAGGTGTCGCTGACAATCGGCTTTCTGGGAGCCCTGACAGCGGGCTTGATCGGGGTTCTGTACGGCGCGGTGGCGGGCTATGCCGGGGGGATCGCAGACCGGCTGATGATGCGGGCGGTCGAGGTGCTGTACGGCTTTCCCTATGTCATTCTGGTGATCCTCTTGAGCCTGCTGTTCGGCGGCGGCAACGTCGCCTTGTTCGCGGCCATCGTCTTTACCCTGTGGCTGACCCCGGCCGTGATCGTGCGGGCGCAGGCGCAGTCGCTGGCCAAGCTGGGGTTTGTCGAGGCGGCGCGGGCGGGTGGCATGACCCCTTGGGCGATCGTGACCGGCCATATCGTGCCCAACTGCGCCTCGGTCGTCATCGTCTATGGCTCGCTGCTGGTGCCGGAGGTGATCCTGTCGGAAAGCTTTCTGTCCTTTCTGGGCATCGGCATCAAGGAACCGCAGGCGTCATGGGGCAATCTGATCCAGACCGGAACGTCGGCCATGGACACCGACCTGCGTCTGTTGCTGCTGCCCGGCACGTTGCTGGCGCTGGTGCTTTTCTGCCTGAATTTCATTGCCGATGGCCTGAGGGACGCCTTTGACCCCAATGAACGCTGACCTTCTGTCGGTACGCGACCTGTCGGTCAGCTTTCGCCTGCCGGCAGGTGAGATGACGGCCGTTGACCGGGTGTCGTTCGACGTCCGACCGGGCGAGGTGCTGGGCATCGTGGGGGAAAGCGGGTCGGGCAAGAGCCAGATCCTGTTTTCGCTGATGGGCCTTCTGGCCGCAAACGGCAGCGTCACCGGGCGGGCGGTGTTTCAGGGGCAGGATCTGCTGGGGCTGACCCCCTCCGCGCTGGACCGTGTGCGCGGTGTCAGCCTGTCGATGATCTTTCAGGACCCGATGACCTCGCTCAACCCCTATATGCGGGTGGGCGACCAGTTGGCCGAGGGGTTGCGGGTGCACAAGGGCATGACAAAGGCTGCGGCGTGGAAAGCGGCGGTGGCCATGCTGGAGCGGGTGCAGATCCCGGATGCGGCGCTGAGGGCGCGGCGCTATCCGCACGAATTCTCGGGCGGGATGCGGCAGCGGGTGATGATCGCGATGGCGCTGCTGGTCCGGCCCGCGCTTTTGCTGGCAGACGAGCCGACGACGGCGCTGGACGTCACCATTCAGGCGCAGGTGCTGGACCTGATGGCGGAGCTTGGCCGCGAGATCGGCACGGCGATCATTCTGGTGACCCACGATCTGGGCGTCGTGGCCCGGATGTGCGACCGGGTGGTGGTGCTTTATGGTGGGCGGATCATGGAGGAGGGTCCGGCGGAACCCCTGTTTGCCGCACCGCGACATCCCTATTCCCAAGGGCTGCTGGCGGCGACGCCCCGCCTGACCGACGTGATGACGCCGCGCCTTGGCACCATTCCGGGGACGCCGCGGTCGGGGGGGGCGATGCTGCCCGGTTGCCCCTTTGCACCACGCTGCACGGTCAAGATCGCGCTGTGCGAAGTTAGGCAGCCGCCGCTGAGGGATGGTGTCGCCTGTCATCTGGTGGGGGCGGCATGACCCTCTTGGAAGTGCGCCATCTGGAGGTGGGGTATCCGGTCGCCGGGGCGGGGATATTCTCGGCCGCGCGGGTGCTGCCCGTCGTGCGCGACTGCTCGTTGACGCTGGAGGCGGGGCGGACGCTGGGGATCGTGGGGGAAAGCGGCTGCGGCAAGTCCACTTTGGGCCGGGCGCTGTTGCGGCTGATCGTGCCCAGCGCGGGGCAGGTGCTGTGGCAGGGGCAGGACATGGCGGCGATGGATGCGCACGCGTTGCGCCGGCGGCGGAGCGAGTTTCAGATCATCTTTCAGGACCCGGTGGCGGCACTTGATCCGCGCATGACGCTGGGGCGCATCGTCTCGCGCCCGTTGGCGACGTTCGAGCCGGGTCTGACGCGGGCGGAGTTGACCGCGCGGGCGGTCGAGGCGTTGCGGCTGGTCGGGCTGTCAGAGGACTTTGCCCAGCGTTATCCGCATGAATTGTCGGGGGGGCAGGCGCAACGGGTGGGGATCGCGCGGGCGATCATCGGGGCACCCAAGCTGATCGTGTGTGACGAGCCGGTGTCGGCGCTGGATGTCTCGATTCAGGCGCAGGTCGTCAATCTGCTGATGGATCTGCAGGACCGTCTGGGACTGGCGCTGGTGTTCATCTCGCACAATCTGGCGGTGGTGCGCCACATCAGCCATGAGATCATGGTGATGTGTCTGGGCCGTGTGGTGGAAGTGGCCCCGCGGGATGCCTTTTATGCGCGCCCCTTGCATCCTTACAGTCAAGCGTTGATGCAGGCGGTGCCGGAACCGGACCCGGTGCGCGAAAAGGGCCGGGTCGGGCAATCCTTGCCGGGCGAGTTGCCGTCGGTTCTGAAACCGCCCAAGGGCTGTGTCTTTGCCAGCCGGTGCCCAAAGGCCGCGCCACGCTGTCTTGCCGAACGGCCGGAGTTGAGGGATTTTGGCGGCAGACAGGCCGCGTGCCATTTTGTCGAGGCGTAGATGGATGTGAATGAACTGGCCCGCGAATGGGCCGCCTTGCCGCAGATTTCCGGCATCCACGCCTCGGGGGATGGGCGCTGGGCCTTCTTTTGCGCGGCGGGACCCTGCGAGGTGGATGAAGTGTTCGCCGTGCCGACCGATGGATCGACGGGGCCGGTGCAACTGACCTTTGGGGTGGATCACCACCAGATCCGCGATGTCTCCCATGACGGCATGCTGCTGGTTCTGGCGCAATCGGTGAGTGCCAGCGAGCATGACCACCTGATGCTGCTGGACCGCAGGGTCGGCAACAGGCTGCGCCTGCTGACCCCCAAGCAGGACAGCCACTACGTCTATGGCGGGAGGCTGACGCGGGACGGCGGGATTCTGTTTGTCGCCGACCATGATTATGAGACCGAAAGGGTGATCGACGGAGCCATGGTCTGGTGGCAAAGCCTGACAACCGGCGAGCGGCGCTGTCTGGCCCGGACGCGGCACTTTTTTGACCGTGCGCCGTCCCTGTCGCCGAGTGGCGGGCAGGTGCTGATGAATGTGAATGAACGTTCACCGGGAGGGACGCAGGTCTGGGTGATGAACCTTGACGGAAGCGAGTTACGCGAGGTTCTGAGCTTTGGCATGCGCAACAACACACGGGGAGAATGGATCAGCGACGACCACATCGCCTTTGTGACCGACCGCGCCGGACGGGATCAACTGGGGGTGCTGACCCTTGCCACAAGGGCTGTCGAGTGGCTGGGAGGCGAGCCCGAGCTTTGCCCGCACGACGTGGTTGCAGGGCTGCCGGGGCAGTTCGCCTGCATCGCCCATGACCGATCGCGCAGCCATGCAAGGCTTTGGGACGGCGGATTGCGCGACCTGCCGAACGGATCGGGGCGGCGCAGCCTTTTGCCGCACGCAGCACTGCCGGACGGCGGCTGGATCGCCGAGGCTTATGATGCAAGTGCGCCGCATGATCTGGTCAGGGTCGCGGCGGATGGCGCTTGCCTGTGCCTGACGCGCCCCGCCCCATCGGAGCGTCGCCACACGGCGCCGCGCGATTTCAGCTGGACGTCGGTGGACGGGCGGCCCTGTCAGGGCTGGCTTTATCAGCCCGAGGGGGTATCCAGGGGCTTGATCTGTCATGTCCACGGCGGCCCGACCTGGCATTCCGAGGATTGGGTGAACCCCAAGATCGGGTTCTGGGTGCAACTCGGCTACACCGTGCTGGACCCGAATTATCGCGGCTCGACCGGCTTTGGCCATGACTGGCGCGAGGCGGTGAAGGACGATGGCTGGGGCGGCCGCGAGCAGGCCGATATCCGCGCCGGCATCGAGGCCTGTTTAAACCAAGGCATTGCTACCAAAGGGAAAATAGCTGTGGCGGGTAATTCTTACGGCGGCTTTTCAAGCTGGTTCGCGATCACCCGCCATGCCGATCTGGTGAACGCCGCGATCCCGATGTGCGGGATGTACCGGCTGGACATCGACTATCACGAGACCAGGATGCCGCATGGCCGCGACTACTCACGCGAGATGATGGGGGGCACGCCAGAGGAGTTGCCGGAGAAATATGCCAATGCCAGCCCGGGGAATTTCATCAGGGCTGTCCGGGGCCAGATCCTGATCGTGCATGGCCTTGCAGACAGCAATGTCGGCCCGGAAAACACCCATGTGGCGGTGGGAGAGCTGAAGGCCGCGGGAATTCCGCACGAGGTCCTGCTGTTTGAGAACGAGGGCCATGGCGTCTTCCGCCGCTCGAACGTGGCCGAGTATCTGGTGCGGACCGCAGCCTTTCTGGAACGGGCCTTTTCATCGTGAGCTTGCAGGGGTTCTTCGTGCCCGGCCCCTATGATGATGGTGATCCGGTCACCGGGCACTACTTCGAGATGGCCTCACCCGATCCGGTCCGCCCGCAGGTCTGGGGCTATACCGACGCACTTTCCTACGCCCCGGGGGACGAGATCGC
>JANMCI010000539.1:0-1795 GCA_031361245.1 Rhodobacterales bacterium | reverse complement strand
TACAAGCGTTGAGGACAGATAGATGAAATACACCAAGGAACACGAATGGCTGCGCGTCGAGGGCGATCTGGTCGTCGTCGGTATCACCGAACACGCGGCCACAGCGCTCGGCGATGTCGTATTCGTCGAACTGCCCGAGATTGAAACCGTCGTGGCCGAAGGCGACGAGGTGGCGGTGATCGAAAGCGTCAAGGCCGCCTCGGACATTCTGGCCCCCACGGCGGGCGAGATCGTGGCCGTCAATGACCTGCTGGTCGACAACCCCAGCCTCGTGAACGAAGACCCGACCGGGGCGGCATGGTTCTTCAAGATGAAGCTTGATGATCTGTCGGTACTGGACGACTTTCTGGACGAGGATGAATACAACGAATTGATCAGCTAGGCGGGCCAGAGTGGACCCTCGCCGCACGGACAGGGCGTCACGCCGGATCGGAGCTTCTGCCGACCGGGTGTGGCAGGCGTGGTTTGATCCGGCCCAACTGGTGCGGTGGCTGCCGCCCGCGGGGATGTCGGCGCAACTGCTTGCGTTTGATCCTTCGCCCGGCGGCGCATTCCGGATGCGGCTGACTTACCTCGGGCCGCACGAAACGGGTGGCAAGACCACCCCGGACAGTGACGAGGTCGCGGGGCGTTTTGTCGAGATCACCCGGCCTGCCGGTTTCACGCAAGACATCGACTTTGTCTCGCAAGATCCGCAGTTTGCCGGAACGATGCGTATGGGGTGGCATTTCGAACCCGTGCCCGGCGGCACCCTTGTCAGCATCCTGTGCGAAAACGTTCCCCCCGGCATAAGCGCCGAGGATCACGCCGAAGGACTGGCCGCCTCTTTGGCCAATCTGGCGGCCCATGTCGAATAACGGCCAAGGGGCCGTCAGCCCCGGTCAACCCGTAGCCAACAAGCTGAAAAGAGATGTGTGATGGCCTTTACCCCCGTAGATTACAATCCTTATGACTTCGCCAACCGCCGCCACATCGGCCCCTCGCCAGCCGAGATGGACGAGATGCTGGCCGCAGTCGGGGTGCGCTCACTGGAAGACCTGATTTCCGAGACCGTGCCAAAGTCGATCCGCCAAAAGGCGCCGCTGGGCTGGGCGCCCTTGTCCGAACAGGACCTTTTACAGCGGATGCGGGCGGTGGCGGGTCGCAACAAGGTGATGACCTCGCTGATCGGGCAGGGCTATTACGGCACCTTCACCCCCCCGGCCATCCAGCGCAACATTCTGGAAAACCCGGCTTGGTACACCGCCTACACCCCCTATCAGCCCGAGATCGCCCAAGGCCGGCTGGAGGCTTTGCTGAACTATCAGACCATGGTGGCCGATCTGACCGGCCTGCCTGTCGCCAATGCCAGCCTTCTGGACGAGGCGACGGCTGCCGCCGAAGCCATGACCATGGCCGAACGCTGCGCCAAATCCAAGGCGCGGGCGTTCTTTGTCGATGAGGGCTGCCACCCCCAGACTATCGCTGTGATCCGGACGCGGGCGCTGCCCCTCGACATCCAGATCGTCGTCGGCGCACCCGAGGCGCTGGACCCCACCACGGTCTTCGGCGCGATCTTTCAATATCCCGGCACGCTGGGCCATGTCCGCGATTTCAGCGCCGAGATTGCCGCGCTTCACGCCGCCAAGGCCATCGCCGTGGTGCAACGGACCTGCTGGCGCTGTGCCTGCTCAAGGAACCGGGCGCCATGGGGGCGGATATCGCGGTCGGCTCGTCGCAGCGCTTTGGCGTGCCGATGGGCTATGGCGGCCCGCATGCCGCCTTTTTCGCCTGCCGGGATGAGTGGAAACGCTCG
>JANMCI010000537.1:0-4093 GCA_031361245.1 Rhodobacterales bacterium | reverse complement strand
CCTGCGAAAGGCCGCCGAGCGCAGCAAGGAAGCCGTCTGGCGAAGGATCGGCTCGCTCCTGGACCAGTTCAGCCCACAGGAATGCGAAAATTACCTCAGAAACTCAGGGTATGGTTCCGTATAATCCCATCCCGCTCTAGAACGGGCACTCCGCCTGGAATTCTACCCAAGCCTTGGTCCCCGGATGATGCAACGCCAAGGTCTCTGCATGCAGCATCAACCGCTCAAACTGCGCCGCATCGCCTGAGTAGATCGGGTCCCCCAAAATCGGATGCCCCAATGCCAGCATATGCACCCGCAACTGATGGCTCCGCCCGGTCTGCGGAGATAACCGAACCCGCGTTTCGTCGGCGCTGCGCCCCACCACTTCCCAATCAGTAATTGCTGAACGTCCGTTCACGTGGTCGACCATCTGCTTCGGCCGATTCGGCCAATCGGCGCCGATCGGCAGGTCAATCCGCCCCTGCTCTTGCGCTACAACCCCCGCCACCCGCGCGAGGTAGGACTTCTTCGCCCGCCTCTGTTCGAACTCCTGCCCAAGAAAGCCCTGCGCGACCTTCGTCCGGGCAAAGATCATGACGCCCGAAGTGTCGCAATCCAGCCTGTGCACCAACAGGCTGTCCCAGAACTCTGCGCGCAAGCGGCTTTCCAGACAATCCCGCCGCCCCTCCAGTTTGCCCGGCACCGACAACAGCCCGGCGGGCTTGTCCACAACGATCACCAGGTCGTCCTGATGGATTACCCGCAAAGGCACATTCGGCGGCCGATAGTCGAACTCGATCATACGGTCTGATGCCCCGCCGCGCGCAGGCGTTCGGCAAGATGCGTGATATGGGCCGGCCCCACTTCACAACAGCCCCCAACGATGGTTGCCCCCATTCCCACCCAAGCCATTGCAAAATCACTATATTTCTCGGGCGTCAGGTCATGGCGATGGGTCAGTTCCTTGACGGTCGGCGCATCCTTCAGGAAATTGCCCGAAATATGGGTGAACCCATTGGCATAGGCCCCGAAGGGCAATCCCAGTTTCACAAGCTCCGCCAAAGCCGCCGCCATCGCCTCGGGAACCGAGCAATTGGCCAGCACCGCCGCCACCGGGTATTTCGCCACAACTGCCGCCAAGCCCGCAACCGGCTCGCCCGAACGCAGTTTGCTCCCGTCGTGATCATCGACCGAGACTGACAGCCACACCGGCTTGCCCGCCGCCTGCGCGCCCTTGGCCACCGCCTCGGCCATCTCCAGCGAAGCCATCGTCTCGCACAGGATCATGTCGACATGCGGGCCCAAAATCGCGGCGACCTCGGCATATTTTGGCGCCGCAATCTGCACCGGTTCGGCCAGATCGGGCCGGTAGGACGCTTTCAGCGGCCCGATCGACCCCGCTATCCGCACTGCCCGCTTGCCCTTGGCCTCATGCGCCTCGGCCAAGGCGCGCAGATGCAGGGCGTGGAACAGATGGTCCAGGTCGACCCGCTCCAACCGGTCATGGTGAATGGCATAGGTGTTCGTCGTGGCGACCGTGGCCCCGGCGGCAAAGTAATCCTCATGGATTTCCTTCACCATGCCCGGATGATCAATCATCACCCGCGTCGCCCACAACGGCGTCGGCTCATCCCCCGAGCGCGCCACCAGTTCCTGCCCCATCCCGCCGTCCAGAAGTGTAATCTTGGCCATGTCAGTCTCCCTTTGCCGCACCATCCGCGCCCGGACCCGGAAGATCAAGAGAGCGGATTTGACGCCAGCCCGTCAAGGCCTCCATCTGTGCGCCGGAGGTGCACCATGGAGGTTGAAACCATCCGCGCCGCCGCGTTCGGCCACAGCCCCCTTGCCCCTCGGTCAACCTTCTGGTTCGCGGTGTTCTGGCCGGGGGCGCCTTTCTCCCCCTGGCTTTTCGGGATCGAGGCGCGCCACGCAACCAAGCCCGACGATTTCTGATCCCTTCAATACCCGAACTGCTTCAATTCTGCGCAAGCCCGTCGGTCAGCGTGTAATAATCACCCTTGTCCGCTACAAAGATATGGGACGTCAGCCGCCCGCCGGTCGGGTTGTCGATCACTCCGGCCTCTACCGAAAACGCCCCGTCCGCCGCGCGGAAATACAGGCCTGACCCGCAACACGGACAAAATCCCCGACTGCCGCCGCCTGGCGTTCCAAACTCGACCACCACCTTTCCGGCCCAGATCACCGCGTCCTCTTCGGCATCGAACGAGGCCGCGAAATGGCCCGACGTCTTGCGGCACTGGCTACAATGGCAGGCCGTCACCTCGCCCATCGGCCCGTCAATGGTGAACTGATTGGCCCCGCACAGGCACGACCCGGCCATCATCCGGGCGGGTCGGGGCGCGGTGTAATAGTCGCCCGCGTCCTCCAGATACCATTCTTTCGCAACGGTCAGCCCGGTTGCCCCATCCAGCGCCCCCGGCGCGAAATGCATCGTGCCCTGCCTGAACGGATGCCAGAACAGGCTCGCACCACAGCACGAACAAAATCCTCGTTCCGCAACGTCGGATGAACGATACCAGCGCAGCGTTTCTCCCCGGATCAGTCGAAACGCCGCCTCGGGGACCGAACTTGCCGCCCAGAAATGACCCGAGATCTTGCGGCATTGGGTGCAATGGCAGGCAATCACCGGGCGGAGCGGCTCTGCGACCTCAAACACCACCCCGCCGCACAAACACGAGCCCCTCATTCCACCGCCTCGAACACCTCGGCCAACAACGGCACCAGCCACGCCTCATCCGCCGCCGTGAAGGCTGCGGGCGTGTCGCTGTCGATGTCCAGAACACCAAGAAGCCGCCCCTTGCCGTTCCAGACCGGCAGCACCAGTTCGGACCGTGTCGAACTGGCACAGGCGATGTGGCCCGGAAAGGCATCGACATCGGGCACATTCTGCACCTGCCCCGTCCGGGCACAGGCTCCGCAGACGCCCCGGGCAAAGGGGATGACCAGACAGCCATGCCCGCCCTGATAAGGGCCTATCTTCAGCAGATCGGGGGCCACCACCCGGTAAAACCCGGTCCAGTCGGCGAAAGGGTGGGCGTTGTGGATCTCGCACACCACTGTGGCCATCAAGGCGACCGTGTCAGTCTCGCCATGGGTCAGGGCGCGGATGCTGGCGGTGATTTCCGGATAATCCATCCCTCAATACCCCAGCGCACAGCCATCCTTGCGCGGGTCCGAAGCCCCGATCAGGATGCCGCTCTCATCGATCCGGATATTCTGCGCCCCACCCAAAGGTTCGGTCGGGACCATCACCTGATGCCCCATCGCCGCCAGCTCGGCGCGTACCGTGTCAGGATAACCCCGCTCAACATACATACTGTCCACGCCATTCACCGCGCCATGAAAACTGCGCGGTCCATCGACGGCTTCCTGCGCGTCCATTCCGAAATCCAACAGATTGGTCACAAACCGTGCATGCCCGCAGGGCTGATAGGCCCCCCCCATCACACCAAATGGCATCACCACGCGATCTCCCTTGGCCAGCATCGCCGGGATGATCGTATGCATCGGCCGCTTGCCGCCCGCCATTTCGTTCGGATGGCCCTGAGCCAGCGTGAACCCCGCCCCGCGGTTCTGAAAGTTTATCCCGAATTTCCTTGAGGCCAACCCCGAGCCGAAACCCCAAAAGATCGAATAGATCAGTGACACCGCCATCCGGTCGCGGTCCACCACCGTGATATAGATCGTGTCGCGGTGCACGGCTTCGGTCAGCGGAGCCGCTGCCGCCATGGCATGTTTGGGGTCGATCAGGCTGGCGAAACGTGCTGCCGTCTCATCTGACAACATATGGTCCAGGCGCGGGCTGTGCTCGGCGATAAAGCGGTTGCGGGCGTCATAGGCCAGTTTGGTCACCTCAGCCTCGATATGGACGCGCTGGGCACCATATGGGTCCATCGCCGCCAGATCGAAATGCTTGAGCATGTTCAGCATAAGGATCGCCGTCGCCCCCTGCCCGTTCGGCGGGTGCTCCATCAACGTATGCGCCTTGTAGCCGCCGCTGACTGGTTTGCCGTAACTGCAGCGCGTCGCCGCCAGATCCTCTTGCGTGTGGCCACCGCCCATGGCCTGCAACGAGGAAATCATGTCCTCG
>JANMCI010000536.1:0-7267 GCA_031361245.1 Rhodobacterales bacterium | reverse complement strand
GTGGCCGTGAAAGCCCCCAGATGCAGCATCGCCGCCCGGCCGGAAAAGACATGGACATAGAACCACGCCATGCCGACCAGAATGACGTAAAGCAGGGTCATCAGCCGCGTGTCATCATCGCCAAAGCGGCTTTTGCAGATCTGGTCATAGACCCCCCAGCCAAAGGCCAGTGAAGCGAGCGAGATGCCGACTGCCTGCCAGACCGTCAGATCCATCACCGCGGGGTCGATCAGATAGAACTCGGCCCCCAGGTAATAGACCAGGATCAGCATGGCGAAACCGGTTGCCCATGTGCTGTAGCTTTCCCATTTGAACCACGTCAGATGCTCGGGCATCATCGCGGGGGCCACGAGGTATTTCTGGATGTGGTAGAACCCGCCGCCGTGAACCTGCCACTCCTCGCCATCGGCCCCGCTGGCGAGATCGCGGTCGCGGTTCAGCCCCAGATCCAGCGCAATGAAATAGAACGACGACCCGATCCACGCAATGGCGACAATCACATGGGTCCAGCGGGCCGCGATATGAACCCACTCCCACAGCACCACCCAGTCATACATCGCCGTTCTCCTGCTTTGGCAAAATCCTATACCGCGGGGCACTCTTCTGTTAATCCAGTAAATGTCGGATCACTTTCAAAGATCGCGCGAAACCGCATGTCTTATGTCAACAATCTGAAGATGTTCGTCAGGGTCTATGAACTGGCGTCGATGTCCGCCGCAGCCCGCGACCAGCGCACCTCGCCCGCCGTCGCCTCGGCCCGCATATCGGAGATGGAAAAGCATCTCGGCGTGCGGCTCTTCAACCGCACCACCCGCAGCCTGCAACCCACCGAAAACGGCCGCCTGTTCTATGACGGCGCGCGCAAGGTGCTCGACGCGATCGACGAAGCCGAAGCCGCGGTGATGGAGACCAGTCAGAACCCGCGCGGCGTGGTCTTTGTGGCTGCGCCCCTTGGGATCGGGCGGCGCATCATCGCGCCTCATGTCCCGGCCTTCAAAGAGCAGTTTCCGCAGATCGACGTGCGGTTGCGCCTGTCTGACCGGGTAATAGATCTGACAGCCGAGGGGCTGGATGTCGCCTTTCACCTCGGCATACTTGAGGACTCGGCGCTGAAGGTGCGTCTGGTCGCCGATTGCCCGCGCGTGCTGTGTGCCGCCCCGGCCTATATCGCCCGGCGCGGCATGCCTGCCGATGGCGCGGCGCTGGTGCGCGACCGGCATGATTGCCTGAACCTGCGCTTTCCCGGCGCCAAGGAGTACCAGTGGACGCTGCTGACCGCAGATGGCCCGCAACGCTTTGAAATCACCGGGCCCTATGAAAGCGACGATGGCGATGTGCTGACAGGCTGGGCGCTGGACGGGCACGGGGTGGTGATGAAACCGATCTTCGAGATTGCCGACCACCTGCGCGCAGGCCGCCTTGTGCCCGTCGCCACCGCCACCCCGCCCCTGCCCGTGCAACTGTCGGTGCTGAGCCAGAGCCGCAGCGCCAAGGACAGCAAGGTCCGCCTGTTCACCGATTTCATGGTCGCCCGCATCCGCGAGGAAATCCGCCGGGCGGGCGATCAGCTGTAGATGCTTTGCCTTACCCTTTGGAAAGGTACGAAATCGCCCCGGCGATGTCGGTATTGTCGATCAGGGTAAAGATGCTGCGACTGCCGGCCCGCCGCGCCGCGCCATATTGGGCATATTCAGGATCGGTCGCAAAGGCTTGAAAGGCCGCGGCATCAGGAAATTCCAGCAGGGCGATCAGGGTGCTGTCGCTATTCGGCCCTTCCAGCGAAGTGATGTTGCCACTGCGCGACAAGTACTTGCCGCCATGGCGCGCCACCAGATTGTGCACATTGGCGGCATATGCTGGCACCCAGTCGCCGTTCGTGACTTTGATATCGGCAATCAGATAGACACTCATCACAGTTCTCCTGTTGTTAGGTCGCGACCGGAAGATTGTCGTCGCAGCGCCACCCTGCGGAATCAGTCGCCATCGCTCCAGTCACGCGACTGGACCGGGCGATACAGTTTCTGAACTAGCCGCAATCGTCGATGGTGCTAGACTTCTGGAAAAAGGGGAGCTTTCCATGGACCAGGCCGGATACAAGCAGTTCTGCCCTTTGGCGATGGCCGCCGAGGTTCTGTGCACGCGCTGGACCATGGTCCTGCTGCGCGAGTTCATCGCTGGATCGACGCGGTTCAACGATTTGCGGCGTGGTGTGCCCAAGATGTCGCCCAGCCTTTTGTCAAAGCGACTAAAGG
Organism: Rhodobacterales bacterium; assembly: GCA_031361245.1. GTDB lineage: Bacteria > Pseudomonadota > Alphaproteobacteria > Rhodobacterales > Rhodobacteraceae > Stagnihabitans. The sequence continues at coordinate 5,015 of JANMCI010000536.1, read as the reverse complement.
AGTTAGAGACAATTGGCATCATCGAGCGTCGGCCGGTTCCGCATGACAGAGGCGTCTACGAATACCATCTGACTGCTTCCGGCCGCGACCTGCGCGGCGTGGTCGAGGCGGTCGGGTTCTGGGGGCAGAAATGGGTCGAATCCAATCTGTCGCTGAAAAACCTCGACCCCTCGCTGTTGATGTGGGACATGCGGCGCAATCTGAACCCCGAACCGCTTCCCAAACGACGCTGCGTGGTGCAGTTTCTGTATTCGGACTTGCCCAGCAGCAAAAACGCGTGGTGGCTGGTGATTGAGCAGGACGGTGAGGTCGACCTGTGCTGGTCCGATCCCGGCTTTGACATCGATCTGTTCATCACGACCAAATTGCGCACGATGACGGCAATCTGGATGGGGGTGACGACGGTGGCCCGCGAGCGTGATCAGATCGAGTTTTCAGGCTCCAGGGCCCTTGCTGACACCCTCCAGGTCTGGCTGGGCCTCAGCCCGTTTGCGGTGCAGGCAAAACTGGTGCCCTGACCGCTCAACTCCCACGATAGGTCGAATAGCCATAGGCCGACAGCAGCAATGGCACATGGTAATGCGCGTCGGCGTCGGAAATGCCGAAACGGATGGGGATCTCGTCCAGAAACAGCGTCTCGCCCGTGACCTGCCCCGTCGCGCGCAGATAGTCGCCCGCGCAGAACACCAGTTCATATCCGCCTGCGGTATAGGCCTTGCCTTCCAGCATCCGGGCATCGGTCCGGCCATCGGCGTTGGTCACCATCTCGGCGATCTTCTTGTGGCTGTTGCCGGTCACCCGGTACAGCATGATCCTGATGCCCGCCGCAGGACACCCCCGCGCCGTATCCAGCACATGTGTCGAAAGCCATCCCGCCATGCCCATCTCCCTTTTGCCCCACCATGGCGCAACTCCGACCCGCTGCCAACGCAAAGCACTTTATGGCATTATTTGATAACCTTTCCGCGATTTCTCGCATAGCCTTCCCCCAATCAAGGAGACGACATGCGCTACCCCCGTGATTTTCGTGGCCATGGCCCTGACGCCCCTGATGCCAGATGGCCGGGCGGCGCCAGGATCGCCATTTCCATCGTGCTGAACTACGAAGAGGGCGGCGAGAACAACATCCTTCACGGCGACGGCCAGTCCGAGGCCTTCCTGTCCGACATCGCCGGTGCCACGCCCTGGCCCGGCCAGCGCCATTGGAACATGGAATCGATCTATGACTACGGCGCGCGGGCCGGCTTCTGGCGGCTGCACCGCCTGTTCACCGGCATGGCGATTCCCGTGACGATCTACGGCGTCTCGACCGCCCTTGCCCGCAACCCCGAACAGGTGGCCGCGATGAAAGCGGCAGGGTGGGAGATTGCCAGCCATGGCCTGAAATGGGTTGATCACCGCGACATGCCCCCCGAGGCCGAGGCCGCCCAGATCGCGGAAAGCATCCGCCTGCATACCGAGGTGGTGGGCGAGCCTCCGCGCGGCTGGTACACCGGACGCTGTTCGATGCAGACCGTCGATCTGACCGCTGCCACCGGGGCCTTCGACTGGATTTCCGACACCTATGACGACGACCTGCCCTATTGGCGCGAGGTGGGCGAGCGTGACCAGCTGATCATCCCCTACACGCTCGAAGCCAACGACATGCGCTTTGCCACCGCCCCCGGCTATACCGATGGCGCGCAGTTCTACACCTATCTGCGCGACAGCTTTGACACCCTTTATGCCGAGGGTCAGGCGGGCCGTTCGAAAATGTTCTCCATCGGCCTCCACTGCCGCCTGATCGGTCGTCCGGGCAAGATCGCGGGGCTGAAGCGGTTCCTCGACTATGCAAAATCCCACAACGGCGTCTGGTTTCCGCGCCGGATCGAGATTGCCGACCATTGGGCGAAAACCCATCCGCACAACCGCTTCCGGAGACCCTCTCAGATGGAACGTGAAGAGTTTGTCACAACCTGGGGTGGCATTTTCGAACATTCGCCCTGGATCGCCGACCGCGCCTTTGGTCTGGAGCTTGGCCCCGCGCACGACTCTGCGACGGGCCTTCATAACGCGCTGTGCCGCATGTTCCGCAGCGCCTCCCCCGCCGAACGCCTTGGTGTCCTGCAGGCCCACCCCGACCTTGCAGGCAAACTGGCCGTGGCAAAACGCCTGACCGCAGACAGCACCGCCGAACAGGCCTCTGCGGCGCTGGACGCGCTGACCGACGACGAACGCAGCACCTTCCAGCGCCTCAACGCCGACTACGTCGCCAAGCACGGCTTTCCCTTCATCATCGCCGTGCGCGACAACACCAGGGCCTCCATTCTGGCGGCCTTCCACTCCCGCATCGGGAATGACACCGCAACCGAGTTCAAGGCCGCCTGCGCGCAAGTCGAGCGCATCGCCTTGCTCCGTCTGAAAGCCCTTTTGCCATGACCGATTATTATGCCCCGTCCGGTGGCCTGCCGCCGCAGACCGCCCTGATGACCCAAAGAGCGGTGTTCACCGAAGCCTATGCCGTCATCCCGCGCGGCTGCTTTTCCGACATCGTCACCAGCTACCTGCCCGGCTGGACCCGGACCCGGCTCTGGCTCATCGCCCGGCCGATGTCGGGCTTTTCCGAAACCTTCTCGCAATATGTGATGGAGGTGCAGCCCGGCGGCGGCTCCGACGCCCCCGACGAGGACAAGGCTGCCGAACACGTGCTGTTCTTCACCCATGGTGAGGCAACCTTGACGATCAACGGCACCGGCCACGACCTGACCGCCGGTGGCTACGCCTTTATCCCCGCCGGTGCCACATGGACCCTGCTCGCCGAAGGCCCGGTTCCCGCCCGCTTCCACTGGATCCGCAAGCACTACCGAACCGCTCCCGGCATCCCCGCCCCGACCGCGTTTGTCACCAACGAAAAGGCCATGCCCCTCAACGCCATGCCCGGCACGAACGGCGTCTGGGCCACCACCCGCTTCGTCGAGCCGACCGACCTTTCCCATGACATGCATGTCAACATCGTCACCTTCCAGCCCGGCGGTGTCATCCCGTTCGAAGAGACCCATGTCATGGAACACGGCCTCTACGTGCTTGAAGGCAAGGCCGTCTACAAACTCAACCGCGACTGGGTCGAGGTCGAGGCCGGCGATTTCATGTGGCTGCGCGCCTATTGCCCGCAAGCCTGCTATGCTGCCGGCCCCGGCCCCTTCCGCTATCTGCTCTACAAGGACGTCAACCGCCACGCCAATTTGCGCGGCGCCTTCAACCGCTGACTTGCAGCTTTCCAAATACTCCACGGGGGTCCGGGGGTGTGAAACCCCCGGCGGCCCGCCAAAGGCACCACATGCAGATCATGGCCCACCCCCTCACCGCCGCCGCCTTCGCCCGCTTTGGCGATGTGCTTGAGGCAACCGGCGACTACCGCCTGATCAATGGCGGCCTTTGCCGCCGCCATCACGATCTGGCACAGATCGACACCGGGGCCGATGCCCGCACCGGCATCTCGATCTTCCACGCCCAACCCCGTGCCTTGCCCTACATGTTCGACCTGATCGAGCGTCATCCCGAAGGCTCACAAGCCTTTATCCCGATGACCCCGCACCCGTTTCTTGTGATAGTCAGCGAAGGCCCCGACCACGTGCCCCAAGCGTTCCTGACCAATGGGGCCCAAGCCATCAACCTGCACCGCGGCACCTGGCACGGTGTGCTGACCCCGCTGCACGACCCCGGCCTCTTTGCCGTCGTGGACCGCATCGGCGCCACGCCAAATCTCGAGGAATTCCGCTACAAGACCCCCTTTACCGTCACGGCCCAATAAGCGGCGCCTCAGCGCGTCCGGGGCAACGCCGTCTCCCAGACCAATCCCCGCGCGCTCCCTTCGGCAAACCCCGCGAACCTGCCGTCGAGATAAAGCGTCCTTTCCGTTTCGCCTTTCAGGTGCACATCCAGAAACGCAGTGACGAAATGCTGCGCGATGTTGTTCATCCGCACAGAGTCCCAGACCGGATCGGCGTAATGTTCAAACGGGACAAAGTCGAGATGCGGCGACTGCCGCCAGCTTTCCAGCGGTGCCGGGATCGGGGCTGCGGCATTGTGGCCCGCATTGTGAAACGTCAGCAGATGGCGCTCCGTGGCCGTGGCCTCGTCAAAGATCAGCCGCATGCCGTTCTCATAGCCTGATATGCCGTCGGCGCTGCCCGCGATGATCAGGGCCGGCACCGACAGCCGGGCCATGCCGACGCCGTCCCACAGCCCCAACTGCCGCCCCCACGGCCCGATGGCCACGATCGCCTTCAGCCTCGGGTCGGCGTGCGCCTCGCAATGCCGCTCCCAATGTCGCGCCACCGCCCCTGCCCGCTCCAGCGTCAAGGCGGCCCGCGCCACCGCCGCTCCGCCCGAAACCAGCGCCCCATAGCCCCCCATCGAATACCCCACGATGGCCGCCGCCCTGGCCCCCAACGCCGCAATGACAAAACTTGTGTCCAGGGGCCGGTTCACCAATGTCGAGCCAAACGCCTCGCCGCCCAGATAGGCGGCGTCGCCATAAGCGCTGTCCGCATGATCAATTGCCGCAACCCGGTAGCCTTTGGAGGCGAGGTTTTCCCCCAGATGGCTCATCAGCATCCGGTTGCCCGGATAGCCGTGGCTGATGACCACCAACGGGAACTCCTCCGCCACCGCTTCCGCCTCCCGCGCAGCGGCGCCGTGCAGATCAACTGGCGTCCGCCCATCGCGCAGCAGCGTGCGGTAGGGTTCCACCCGCCCCGTGCCCGGCACGGCTGGATACCACAGCTCCACCATCAGCCGCCGGTCGCTCAGCCTTGGCGATCCGGCCAGCGCTGCCATGACATCCATCTGCCCCGGATTGACCAGCTCCAGCGTCCGCACCCCCACGGCATGGTGCCCGATGGCCGCCAAAGCCGGCGCATCCGGGCGGATCAGGTCGATCCGGTTGTCAAAGCTCCGCATCCGCATTCCTCCGCCGCACCGAACTTGTCGCTGCTCCGCAAAATGAAAAAGGGGCAGCTTGCGCCACCCCTTCT
>JANMCI010000349.1:0-2026 GCA_031361245.1 Rhodobacterales bacterium | reverse complement strand
GGCCTTGCCGCCAAAGGCTTCGGGATCGGTCAGCGGGCCGATTACCTTGCGCAGGTCCCAGAACGTCCAGGGCCAGCCGTGGTGAATGAGCAGCGGCATCGGGTTCTTGCCCTTGCCCTTCACATGAATGAAGTGCAGCGGCACGCCCATCAGATCGACCTTGAACTGGGGCAGTTCGTTCATCCGCCGTTCGACGTCGCGCCAGTCGTAGTCATTGATCCAGTAGTTGACCAACTCACGGTGGTAGGCGGTATTGTAGCCATACTTCCAGTCATCGTTGGCATAGTCCGCCGGAAAGCGAGTGCGCTTCAGCCGGTCCATCATGTCGGCCAGATCGGCCTCGGGGATGGCGACCTTGAACGGTTTCACGTCATACTTCGTTGCCAATGTGAGTCCTCCCTCGTGGCAAGTCTTCCCTAGCTGCCCGGGCGGCATGAAGCCCGGGCATCTTTTCTGATGTATGGGGTCGTCCCGGAGTTAGCGGTTCAGGCTTCGCATCACGTCTTTGATCAGCGGCCAAACGCGCGCCACAGAGGTGTGATCCATACTTTCCTTGGGTGAGTGCAGATCATACAGGTTCGTGCCGATTCCGATGGTGTCCAGTCCGTCGATCCGTTGGGTGAACATCCCCAGTTCAAGGCTGCAGACCGACACGAGAATGTCAGGCTTGCGGCCCATCACGCGCTCGAAGCTTTCCTTGGCGATTTCAAGCATGCGCGACTTGGAGTTCCAGGGAAACTCCGGCGCATCCAGACCGATCTGCTTGACGCGCACGCCGTTGCCCGCCATTTCGGCGATCTGGAACATCTGATCCAGCAGCAGGTGCTTGCGCGACGTCACCGCGCTGGTGATCGTCGAGGTGATCTCGATCTGGTTGCCAATGGTCCGCAGAAGGCCAATGTTGTTCGAGGTTTCCCAGTTTCCGGCAACCTCAAGGTTCTGGTTGGTAATGCCGTTTGGCAACAGGGAAATGACCTGAACCAGCCGCCGTGCTGCCGCATCTGAGAAGATGCGCGCTGGGTGGTCGTCGCTGCGGCCAACGTCGATGCGCATGTCGGGGTCAGCAATCCGGAACTCGGACCGGATGTCACCGGCCAATGCCGTGACTGCCTGCGTCACCGCGTCAACATCGGCCACCGCCACCATCAGTGTCGCCTGCGCCTCGGCCGGGATAACGTTGTTCTGCACGCCGCCAGAGACGGTGGCGATGTGGACGCCGCAGGCCTTCATCGCCGCCCGCAACAGCCGGGCGAGCAGGGCAATCGCATTGCCGCGCTCGAAATGAATGTCAAACTCGCAATGACCGCCGCGCAGGCCGCGAATGTCGATGACCAAGGCCAATGACCCTGCAGTTGCGGCTTGCCAATCCGTATCGACGTCGATCCGGCAGGACACGTCGCCCGAGCAGCCGGCCAAAAGTTGCTTTTCCTCGATCCAGTTGAAATCGATCATCCGCTTGCCGGTCAGCTTGGTCAGATCGACATTGTCGCCGCCAACCTTGCCCATCTCTTCCATCACGGTCATGACGCATTCCAGCGGCGGATGAGGGATGTCAGTCGAATCCAGAAGCGCCAGCATGTAGGAAATGCCCAGCCCGTTGTCCGCACCGAGCGTGGTGCCTGCCGCGCGAATGCGGTCTCCATCCACCCGCAAAGTCACTCCATCCTTTGCGAAATCGTGCGTCACACCTTCGTCGAGCTTGCACACCATGTCGATATGGCCGTGCAAGATAACCGTGGGCGCGGATTCATAGCCGGGCGTTCCCGGCTTTTTGACAATGATGTTGTCAAGGCTGTCGCGATGATAGGCGAGCGCCCGAGCCTCTGCAAAGGCTGCAATATAATCGGTCGCGTCCTTTTCATGCTGCGAGCAGCGATGCCGTCCACTGAGCTCCTCAAAGAAGTGCATGACTTCCCGTGGCTCGATATTTTCCAAGACCCCCAACGCGCTTCCTCCCTGAAGAACTCCGGGCAACTGTACCTGTCTAGACCGAATGTGCCGATTTGTGTCCCTTGTGGGATTCTCC
>JANMCI010000506.1:0-3285 GCA_031361245.1 Rhodobacterales bacterium | reverse complement strand
CCGCTTGGGCAGCCAAGAATGGCTACGCGAAGGAGGGGCTGTTTGAGGGCATGAATGTCAATGCGGGCCGTGGGGCCACAGTGCCAGACCAAGTCCGCACGGCATTCTCGCCGGAAGCGATTTCCGCGATGGCGCGTGAGTTGCCTGTAACATTCTGATTTTGAATAAGTAAATGGATTCTCATTTTGAGCCAATTGTCATTTCTGCTTGGGTTGGGAGAGGGACTGGCGGCGAACTCATGATGCTTCGGATGTCCAAGGGTGCGGCCGACCGTCTGCACCGCAGGGCAACGGAACTCGCGTCCGCTTCACTAGCAAGTTGGCGCAATGGGCGGAAAGCGGTCGTTCGGTGCAGAAGTGATGAATGACCGCTTCGGGCCGGCCCCACGATAATCGCGCCGCCCGACTGAACGGCAGCCTCAGGGACCGGTGAGCGTCGTCTCATACTGCACGCCCGGAATAGAGACGGCGCCCGGCTGGATCGCGGCGGTTGCCGCGGCATCCCCCTTGAGAACGGACAGGAAGAACGCTGTTCCCAGGGATGCGGCGCCATCAAATTCTCGCACAAAACCGGTGAACATCGTGTGCCCGCCAGTCTCAAAGCTCGCGAGTGCCTTTTGCGAACTGCCGATCCCTTGATAGGCCCACAGGGCGTTCCACTCGGGTATGACGACGTCGTCGAGCACGGGAAACATCACCAGCGTCGGCACTGTGACGGCCGCAATGCCCTTGTCCCCAAAGACTTGAAGCTCGCCGCCCGGGGACCCAACCACCAACGCCGACACGCGCTTGTCCCACAGGGCAGGCAGCGGCCCAGCGAAAGGATCCTCGGCGCCATAGGCCTTGGCGATGGCTGGTTCGTGGCCTTGGAAGGCACAGGACTCGCCATATTTGATTTCCATTATCTTGGCATTTGCCGTGCACCAGTCGGCAAGCGCCTGAAAGTCGATCCGCGCTCCGCCCGCTTGAAACCCGGTCGTGCCGCCGGTCGAATGGCCAAAGACCCCGATATGCGACGTGTCGATCAACCCCGCCATTTTGCCGCCTGGCGCGGTCAATTCGTCGGCATAGGCGATCAGGCGCATCACGTTGGCGGGGCGCGTGTAAATCAGGCGGACCTGCGTTGCATCAAGCCGGTTAACCATCGAGTCAGGACCGGAGTCAGGCTTGGCATTGCTCGCGAAATCGAAGTTGGCAGAAATGGCCACAAAACCATGGGACGCCAGAAGCTTGCCCCAATCCTCATAGGTGTCGGCAATAGTGTCCAGCCCCGGGATCACCACAACCAGGGGAAAGGGTCCGCCCGGCGCCGCAGGGGCATTCTTGACGCCATGGTCGGGTGGCTTGGCCGGGTCCGGCGTCGGGCCAATCGCTGGATGCCAGATGAGGCCCTTTAGCGGATGCAACCCCGTTGCATCCGTTATCGAGAAGGCCTGCACGCCCACCGCGAAAGGGCCGGACTTGCTGAAGTCCTTTGCGCTTGCAGGGGGCAGGAACGCCGCCAGCCAGACCACAAACCATGTTCCTGCAACCACCAAGGCGCGCATGAAAATTCTCCCTATTCCGGTCGTTCAATGCTGAGGAGCGTCCGCACCAGCGCGGCCTGGCTGCGCACGCCGGTCTTGTCGTAGATGCGTTGCAGGTGGGTCTTGCCGGTGTTCACGGTGATGCCAAGCTGGGTGGCGCTGCCGGACAGATCATTGCCCGAGGCGATCAGCTCTGCCATGCGCTGCTGGGTTTGCGAAAATCCGAACACTGCGGTGGCGGCATCAAGCTTGTCCTGCGTGAAGGTCAGCGCGTTCAGGGTGACGAGGACCGTGCCGCTGTGCGTGCCTTCGGTGACGATCCAGCAGACGCAGAACGCGTCCGACTCGCCCTGGCGGAGCAGGATCGGAATGCGCGCACGCCCGCCTGCAAGTGCGCTGTCACGGTCGGAGGCCTGCTGGATCGCGCCGCGGATCTGTTGGGTGTCGCGCGGGTCCTGGGCTGTCAGGCGGCCGCCTACGAGGCGGAGTGTCTCGGCACGGCGAAGCTCGGCCTCGGCAGAGGCGTTCATCCAGCTGACGATGCCGCTGCGGTCCACGCGGAACATCGGCGCGCGTACCGGCTCGACCGTCTGGTGGACATAGTCGAGGTAGATGATCCGCCAAGCACCACCGAGGTATTGCAGGACGCGGCCTTCGCGGCTGGGGCCTTCGACGTCTTGGCCTGGCTCTCTCGGTTCCGGAGAGCGGTGGTCGAAGGTCACCGAGGCCATCGTGCCGCCCATCCGGATCACCAGATTGTCCACGACGCGCGCCGCTGCGGCCAGGTTGGGCAAAGGATGCTCGCGGAACACCCGCAGCACCCGGCGTTCCAGATCGTCCCAGCCGCGTACATCGTTGACGCCGCCCCCGCTGCACCAGCCAAGCCGACGTATGAAGGGCTCATGCGCCCAGGCGCGCTGATAGGCGTCGAAATCGCGGTGGATATAGGCCTGCAGTTCGGCGTCGACGACGCGCATGACGGCCTGTTCGTCTTTGGTGTGATTGCCCTGCGCCATCCCCTGCCCTCCGCAATGCCAGCCGTTATGTCACCCGTGCGGGCATGCTACACCAGAATGCGGCATTCGGGGTCACCCATCCGGATGACATGGGCGCGGCGAGATTTGTCGGACCGTCATCCATGCGCATGACAAGGGCCGTCGCGAGACGGGAGCAGCATAGGGCGCGGACCGGCTGGTTCGTTCACAATGGGAGACGTGGCATGAATAAAGAACATTGGACACTTGGCGCGGTAGTGCCGTTTTTGATGGCGGCTGCGCCGGCCTTGGCCTTTGACCCGATCGTGGTGATCGGCGGGCAGGTGCCGGCGATCCAAATGGGCGGCGGCGCACAGGAGGTACTTGCCACCAAGGCGCAGACCGATGGGATGTTCGGCATTCTCACGACGGCGGATACCGCTGCTGGCAACGGTCCGGGGCTGATGATGCAGAACAACTACACCGAATTGTGGTATGTTCTGGAGGGCAGCTACGAATTCACGGCAGGTGGCAAGACCTATGTCGGCGGGCCGGGCACGTTTGTCGCCGTCGACAAGGGTCAGCCGCATTCCTTCGAGACCAAGTCCGCAGGCAAGCTTTTGATGATCTATATGCCGGGCGGATTCGAGCAGTTCTTCCTGGACTGGGACAAACAGGGCCTGACAACGGGGGCCTAGATTGGCATGCTGGAAGCCAGCTTTGGCGTGACGCGGCCCTGACGTCGCCCACGTCCTGGGCCGCTGGCCGGGTCTCCTCCCGGGGCGG
>JANMCI010000505.1:0-3668 GCA_031361245.1 Rhodobacterales bacterium | reverse complement strand
CAACAACCTCGCGGGAGTGGTAAAGGCGCAGGGGCGTTCCCCCGAGGCCGAGACGCTGTTCCGCAAGGCACTGGAGATCGACGCCAAGACGATTGGCACGGCACATCCGGACTATGCCACCGACCTCAGCAACCTCGCGGGCGTTGTTCAGGCGCGGGGGCGCGACTCCGAGGCCGAGACGCTGTACCGTCAGGCCATCACGATCTTGCGCGGCAGGCTGGGCGACGCGCACCCGACCACGTGGCAAGTTGCGCAGAACCTCCTCACTCTTCTCGAAACCCACAACCCCACCGCGTCCGACCTCCCCGCCCTTCGCGCCCTGCTGGACGCGCCCCAACCGTGATGCACCTACCCTTCGCCCTGAAACGCACCCGGCGGATCGGGGCAAGGCGCGGTGTGCGGGAGCAAAGGTTAAGCCCGGGTAAATTTTCAAAAACCAACCCGTTGATTTCAAAAGACTTCACAAAACGTCCAGATCTGGACGCCCCCCTCTGTGGCCACAAAGCCCTTGCGCCGCCGCTACCCATCCGCCAGTTTGGCCCCCATCCGCCAAGGAATGCCTCCTCTGACCGCCATGCGTGAAGCTGACCTTTACCCCGCCGTCAAAGCCTTTCTTGAGGCGCAGGGTTACAGTGTCAAATCCGAAATCGGCCATCTCGATGTGCTGGCCATCAGGGGCGACGAGCCGCCTGTCGTCGTCGAGCTGAAAACCTCCTTCTCCCTCGCCCTTGTCCTGCAGGGCTGCGAGCGCCAAAGCCTCTTTGATCTGGTCTATCTCGCGGTACCCGTCGGCCCCAAGGGCTGGCCCGCCCGTTACAAGGACATCCTTCGCCTCTGCCGCCGCCTCGGCCTTGGCCTACTGGCCGTCAAGGCCGACGCCACGGTCGAGGCTCATCTCGATCCCGGCCCCTATGCTCCGCGCAAGAACACCGTCAAATCCGCCCGCCTCCTGCGCGAATTCTCCCGCCGCAAGGGCGACCCCAACACCGGCGGCACCACCGGCATCAAGCGCATGACCGCCTACCGTCAGGACGCGCTGCGGATGGCCTTCCATCTGGCGGCACAAGGCCCCGACACACCGGCCCGGATCGCCAAGACCACCGACGTGGCCAACGCCGGCAGCATTCTGCGCGCCGACCATTACGCCTGGTTCACCCGGATCGAGCGGGGCGTCTATGCCCTCACCGACCTCGGCCTTGCCGCCCTTGGCACTGCGGGCACCTTGCCTGACCGGTGATCCTGTGCGACCTTCCCCCCCATGCCGCGTCATTTGCACCTGACCCCCGAGATCGTCGCCCGCGTCCCGCCCCATGACGGGGTCACCGGCCGCCTCGCCGACCGGGACGACCGCTCCACCGACGACGACATCGCCGCCCTCGCCCGCAACCTTCTGGCTGACCGCCCCGCCGATGGGCAGATCTGGATCTTCGCCTATGGCTCGCTGATCTGGGCGCCGGAATTCGACTTTGTCGATGAGCGTCTGGGCACCGTTCACGGCTGGCACCGCGCGTTCTGCCTTGGCTGGGTGCGGCTTTACCGCGGCACGCCCGACCGGCCCGGCGTCATGCTGGGGCTCGATCGCGGCGGCTCGTGCAAGGGCGTGCTCTTCCGCCTGCCGCCCGATGCGGTCGAGGCGAACCTGCACAAGATCCTCAAGCGCGAATTTCCCATCAAGCCCACGGGCTCGCTCTTTGTGCGCTGGATGAACGCCGCCACACCACAGGGCCCCTTGCGCGCCATCGGCTTCCCGGTCAGCCGAAAAAGTGATTTCTACCTTCCCGACCTGACCATGGATCAGGTCGTCCAGGCCCTGGCCACCGCAGCGGGCGAGCGCGGCTCGATGGCCGAATACCTCCACTCGACCATCACCCATCTGGCCGACCGCGGCATTCACGACCGCTACCTTTGGCGCCTCCAGTCCCTCGTGGCCGCCCGCATCGCCCGCGAATACGCAGGCTGAGCCCACCGATGCCGTCGATCTTTAGTCAATACCTCCGGTAGCACCTGTCCTCCCAAGCCGGTCGGCGCTTGCGCCAAAGGCGAGAATTGACCGCGTGGTGCCGGCACTCAATGCATCCGACAGGTCCGGCAAACCGCTGAGATCGGCCGGACCGTCGTGCTCCATCCCTCTCAGGGCAGAGTCATTGTGCCCTCGGCTACAAAGCTCAGCCGATCGCCAAAGACCGTGTCGCCCCATGTATAGTCTGTGTGACCTTTACCAGTTGCACATGAAACTGCTGCGCGGTCCTTCCCTCGGCCATCGGGTAATTCTCGAGGACGACAAACGACGTGCTCGCTGACTTGAGCGCAATCGTCGTCCCGGCAAATGCAGCGCCACTGCCACTCAAACTCAACACTGAACTGGGCATAAGGAAAAACTTCGCCCCCTCGTCATTCCGGCAAGAACATTCCCGCCGGCAGCCCGACCCCGAGCCGGTTGGCCGCAGGCCAGAGGCGAGAGAGGAACAGCGTGCCGGAGGCACTCAACATCCTTCCCGCCCGCCTCAAGGTTAACATCGCCTTAACAAAAAGCCCGATACCCAGCGATTTCAATACCTTGCAAAAACGTCCAGATCTGGACGCTCCCCCTTGCCGCACTGCGCCCGACAGGGCATCCTGCCCCAAACCAAGGGGGAAACCATGACCAGCCTCATCATCGGCGCCGCAGGCATGATCGGCGGCAAGATCGCCCTGTCGCTGTCCAACGAACCCCTGATCCTCGCCGACGTCGTCCCCGCTCCCCCCCTGCCGGGGTCCAAGGTTCTGACCCTCGACCTGACCGCCCCCGACGCCCCCGCCCGCCTCCTCGAACAGCGCCCCGCCACAATCTATCACCTCGCTGCCATTGTCTCGGGCGAGGCAGAGGCCGATTTCGACAAGGGCTATGCCGTCAATCTTGACTCGATCCGCACCCTGCTCGAGGCGATCCGCCACATCCCGAACTACCACCCCCGCGTGGTCTATGCCTCCTCCGCCGCCGTGATGGGCCGCCCCTTCCCGGATGTGATCCCCGACGATTTCCACACCGTCCCCCTGACCTCCTACGGCACGCAGAAAGCCATCGCCGAGCTTCTGATCAACGACTATTCCCGCCGCGGCTTCATCGACGGGGTATCTTTGCGCCTGCCCACGATTTGCATCCGCCCCGGGCTGCCCAACCGCGCCGCGTCGTCCTTCTTCTCCAACATTCTGCGCGAACCCCTAGCGGGCAAACCCGCCAACCTGCCGGTGCCCGAAACGACCCGCCACTGGTTCGCCAGCCCCCGCGCCGCAGTGGGCTTTTTCCGCCACGCGGCACAGATGGACACGGGCCCCCTCGGCACCGACCGCGCCATCACCGTGCCCGGCCTCACCGCCACCGTGGCCGACCAGCTGGCCGCGCTCCAGCGCGCCGCCGGTCCCGCCGCCCTCAAACTCATCACCCGCAACCCCGACCCGATGGTCGAAAAGATCGTCCTTGGCTGGGCGCTCGCCTATGAGGCGAAACGCGCTCTGGCCATCGGCTTCGTCGCCGACCGCAATTTTGACGACATCATCGCCGCCCATCTGGCCGAAAACCCCTGATGACCCGCCCGCTGCACCCGACCGCCCTCGTTACCGGCGGCAACCGTGGCATTGGCCGCGCCATCGCCGCCGGCCTCATCACCAAGGGCTGCACCGTCACCATC
>JANMCI010000493.1:0-1647 GCA_031361245.1 Rhodobacterales bacterium | reverse complement strand
CTTGATGGTTCGATCACGATCTTCATCCGCTTCCAGACCATCTTCATGGCCTCGATGATCTCACCCTCTTCCACGGTCAGAATGTCGGTGACGTGCTTTTGCACGAAGTGCCACGTCAGCTCTTTCAGCGGCACCTTCAGGCCATCCGCCACGGTCTCGGGCGCGTCGTCGGCGATGATATGGCCCGCCCGGAACGAGCGTGCCGCGTCATCGGCCTGCTTGGGTTCGGCTGCGTAGACCCTGACCTGTGGCGCGATGGTCGACATCGTCAGGCAGGTGCCAGATATCATGCCCCCGCCGCCGATTGGCGCAATCACAATATCAAGGCCAGGCACCTGATAGTTCAACTCACGTGAGCAGGTGGCCTGACCGGCGATGACGCGCGGATCGTTATAGGGGTGAACGAATTCGGCGCCCGTCTTTGCCACAACCTCTGCAAAGACCGCCTCGCGGCTGGAGGTCGAGGGTTCGCATTCCACCACGCGCCCGCCATAGCCGCGCACGGCATCCTTCTTGGCCCGCGGGGCTGTGCGCGGCATCACGACTGTGCAGGGAATGCCCCGCCGACCTGCGGCATAGGCCAGCGACAGGCCGTGGTTGCCGCTGGAATGGGTGGCAACCCCCCGGGCCGCCTGCGCGTCGGTCAGTCCGAACACCGCGTTCGATGCCCCGCGCACCTTGAAGGCAGCGGCTTTCTGGAAGTTCTCGCATTTGAAGAACAGTTCCGCCCCGGTCAGCCCGTTCAGATAGCTGGAGGTCAAGACCGGGGTGCGGTGGATATAGGGTGCGATCCGGGCATGAGCGGTTTCGACATCGGCATAGGTGGGAGTATACATCGGGTCCTCATTCAGCTTTGTGGATGATGGCGGCTGCAGAATTGCGGTAGAAATCCTGCGCCGCTGCCACGCCCGACCCCAGTTTGACCGGCCAGCCCAGATCCGCCATGCACATCTCAACCGTGGCAAGCCCGGCCAGTGCCAGAACATCGGTCAGCATGCCGATATGGCCGATGCGAAACACCTTGCCCGCAACCTCGCCCAAGCCAACGCCGAAGGCCACGCCGTATTTGCTGGCCGCCAGTTGCACCAGATCGGTGCCGTTGCAGCCCTCAGGCACCACCACGGCGGTCACCGTATCGGAACAAAGCTCGGGACTGGCCGCGCAGGGGCGCAAACCCCAGGCCGCAACCGCGCGCCGGATGCCTTCAGCAATGCGGTGATGGCGGGCGTAGACATTGTTCAGCCCTTCGTCCTCCAGCATCGCGATGGCCGCCGCAAGGCCGGCGATCAGGCCGACCGGCGGCGTATAGGGATAGCCGCCGGTGGCGTTGGTGCGGATCTGATCGGCAAAATCAAAAAAGGTGCGGGGCAGGCGGGCGCTGTCCATCGCCGCCAGCGCCTTGGGCGAAACGCCCAGAATGGCCAGACCGGCCGGCAGCATGAAGCCCTTCTGACTGCCCGCCACGGCGATATCCACGCCCCAACCGGCAAAGTCGAACGGCATCGACGCGATCGAGGACACCCCATCCACCAGCAACAGCGCCGGATGGCCGGTCTTGGTCAAAGCGGCCCGGATGCCTGCGATATCGGAAACTACTCCGGTCGCCGTTTCGTTATGTGTGGCCAGAACCGCCTTGATGCGGTGCTG
>JANMCI010000339.1:0-9668 GCA_031361245.1 Rhodobacterales bacterium | reverse complement strand
CAAGGCCGGGGCTGATGCGCACCGCAGTGCGACCCTGGTTGCCGAACCGCTGGAGCGCGGCTTTGGCCTGACGCTGGGCAACGCGCTGCGCCGCGTGCTGCTGTCGTCGCTGCAGGGGGCTGCGATCACCAGCGTCCAAATCGACAATGTGCTGCACGAGTTTTCCTCGGTCGCCGGTGTGCGTGAAGACGTCACCGACATCGTGCTGAACCTGAAAGGCGTGCGGCTGAAGATGGATGTCGAAGGGCCGAAGCGCCTGTCGATCTCTGCCAAGGGCCCGGGCGTTGTCACCGCTGGCGACATTTCGGAAAGCATGGGGATCGAGATCCTCAACCGCGACCACGTCATCTGCCACCTCGACGATGGCGCCGACGTGTTCATGGAACTGACCGTGAATACCGGCAAAGGCTATGTCGCCGCCGACAAGAACCGCCCGGAGGATGCGCCGATCGTCCTGATCCCGATCGATGCGATCTATTCGCCGGTCAAGAAAGTGTCCTACGAAGTGACGCCAACCCGCGAAGGTCAGGTGCTGGACTATGACAAGCTGACGATCAAGCTGGAAACCGACGGCTCGCTGACCCCCGATGACGCCGTGGCCTATGCCGCCCGCATCCTGCAGGACCAGCTGGCCGTGTTCGTCAACTTTGACGAGCCGGAAGCGGCTGGCAAGGGTGTCGAGGACGCCGGGCTGGAATTCAACCCGCTGCTGCTCAAGAAAGTCGACGAGCTGGAGCTTTCCGTCCGCTCGGCCAACTGCCTCAAGAACGACAACATCGTCTATATCGGCGATCTGATCCAGAAGACCGAAGCCGAGATGCTGCGCACCCCGAACTTCGGCCGAAAATCCTTGAACGAAATCAAGGAAGTGCTGTCGGGCATGGGTCTGCATCTGGGCATGGAAGTCGAAGACTGGCCGCCGGAAAACATCGAAGATCTGGCCAAGCGTTTCGAAGACCAGTTCTGAGAACAAAGGTGCGCAATGAATGCGCACCCTACGAAAAATGCCCGCCCGTGCGGGGAAAATATGGGTGTGATGCCCCAAGGTGAGCGGGACCGCACGTAGGTCCCGCCGGACAAAGCAAAACGAACGATAGGAAAAACAAATGAACCACGGCTCCGGCTACCGCCGCCTCAACCGCACCCACGAACACCGCAAGGCGCTGTTCGCCAACATGTGCGGCTCGCTCATCGAGCATGAGCAGATAAAGACCACCTTGCCGAAAGCCAAGGAACTGCGTCCGATCATCGAAAAGCTGATCACGCTGGCCAAGCGTGGCGACCTGCACGCGCGCCGTCAGGCGGCCGCCTCGCTGAAGCAGGACCAGTATGTCGAGCGTCTGTTCGCAATCCTCGGCCCGCGCTACAAGGACCGTCAGGGCGGCTATGTCCGCGTTCTGAAGGCGGGCTTCCGCTATGGCGACATGGCCCCGATGGCGATCATCGAGTTTGTTGACCGCGACCCGAACGCCAAGGGCGCCGGCGACAAGGCCCGTGTGGCCGCTGAGGACAACTACGAAAGCTGATCTGCCCTTAGGCTGAACCAGCAGGCCCGCACCGCAAGGTTGCGGGCCTTTGCATTTCAGCCCATGCGGCGTAGCTTGGCCCCCATGTCCGACCTTTTCGACACGCCCGCCACCCCGCCCAATGCGCCGCGCCCGCTGGCCGACCGCCTGCGCCCACGCACGCTGACCGAGGTGATCGGGCAGGGCCATGTCCTGTCACCCGAGGGGCCGCTGGGGTCGATGCTGGCGGCGCGCTCGCTGTCCTCGCTGATCCTCTGGGGGCCGCCAGGCGTGGGAAAGACCACCGTCGCGCGTCTGCTGGCGGCCGAAACGGACCTCGCCTTTGTCCAGATCTCAGCCATTTTCACAGGCGTGCCCGATCTGCGGAAGGTCTTCGAAAGCGCCAGGATCCGCCGCCAGAACGGTCAGGGCACGCTTCTGTTCGTCGACGAGATCCACCGCTTCAACAAGGCCCAGCAGGACGGCTTTCTGCCCTATATGGAGGACGGCACGATCCTTCTGGTCGGTGCCACCACTGAAAACCCCAGTTTCGAGCTGAACGCCGCCCTTCTGTCGCGCGCGCAGGTCATCGTGCTGGAGAGGTTGACCCCCACCGACCTGGAGCGCCTTGCCCAGCGGGCCGAGAAGGAGATGAACCGCGCGCTGCCCCTGACCGGCGACGCCCGCGAGGCGCTGATCGAGATGGCCGACGGCGACGGTCGCACCCTGCTCAACCTGATCGAACAGATCAGCGCCTGGAGCGTGCCCGATCCGCTGACCCGCGATCAGTTGTCTACCCGACTGATGCGGCGCGCCGCCAAATACGACAAATCGGGCGAGGAGCATTACAACCTGATCTCGGCCCTGCACAAATCGGTGCGGGGGTCCGACCCGGACGCCGCCCTTTACTGGTTCGCCCGGATGCTGGAGGGCGGCGAGGACCCGCGTTTTCTGGCCCGCCGCATCACCCGCATGGCGGTCGAGGATATCGGTCTGGCCGACCCGCAGGCGCAGGCGATTTGTCTGGAAAGCTGGCAGACCTATGAACGCCTGGGCAGCCCCGAGGGCGAGTTGGCGCTGGCGCAGGCGCTGGTCTACCTTGCCCTCGCCCCCAAATCGAACGCCGTCTACACCGCCTACAAGGCCGCCCGCACCGCGGCCCGCGAGACGGGCAGCCAACCCCCCCCGCTGCACATCCGCAATGCACCGACCAAGCTGATGAAGAACATCGGTTATGGCGCCGACTATGCCTATGACCACGACGCGGAAGACGGCTTTTCGGGGCAGAACTACTTCCCCGACGGCATGAAGCGTGCGGTTTATTACCTGCCCCCCGAACGCGGCTTTGAACGCGAACTGATCAAGCGCATCGATTATTTCGCCAAGCTGCGCGCCAAGCGTCAGGGGGGCTAAAAATCTTCGCCGAAGATTTTTCCCCAAGATTTTTCGCAGAAAAATCTTGGGGTCCTTGCGCCAGTTGACAATTCCGCCATCCGCGCCCAAGGAAACGCCATGATCTGGCTTATCACCCAAGTCGCCATCGGCGGCGCGCTCGGCTCTGTGCTGCGCTATCTGACCGTTTCGGTGGTCGGAGGCCCCGTTGCAACCTTGGCGGTGAATGTTGCAGGTTCGCTGTTGATGGGGGTGTTTTTCGTGGTGCTCTCAAGCCGCGCCCAGCTGTCGCCGTTGCTGATGACCGGCGTCCTTGGCGGCTTTACCACCTTTTCGGCCTTTTCTCTGGATGCACTGCGGCTTTACGACGGTGGGCAGACGGCTCAGGCGCTGCTTTATGTCACCGGATCGGTGCTGCTTTCCCTTATCGCTGTTGCCCTCGGCGCGGCCCTGACCCGTGGAGCCCTTGGATGAGCGACGTGAAACTGTTGACCGTGTCGGAGGACGAAGGCGAGCAGCGCCTTGACCGCTGGTTCAAGCGGCGTTTTCCGCAGCTGACGCAGGGGGCGGTGGAAAAGCTGTGCCGCACCGGTCAGGTCCGGGTGGATATGGCCCGCGCCAAGGCGTCCGATCACATCGTGCCGGGGCAGGTGATCCGCGTGCCGCCCTTGCCCGACGTTGCCGCCCCGTCGCGCCCGCGCGAGGGTGGTGTCAGTGCGGCGGACGCCAAGATGATCCAGGACTGCGTGCTGTGGAAAGATGAGCACATCATCATCCTGAACAAGCCCGCCGGGCTGCCGTCCCAGGGTGGCTCGGGGCAGGGCGACCGCCATGTCGACGGTCTGACCGAGGCGCTGAAGTTCGGCTTCAAGTACCGGCCCAAGCTGGTACACCGGCTGGACAAGGACACGTCCGGCCTTTTGATGCTGGCCCGCACCGACCGGGTGGCCCGAGGCCTCAGCGAAGCCTTGCGCCACCGCGCCACACGCAAGATCTATTGGGCGCTTGTGGCCGGTGTGCCGAACCCCAAGAAAGGCTCGATCAAATACGCCTTGATGAAGGCTCCGGGCCATGGCAGGGGCGGCGAGGGCGAGAAGATGATGTGCGTCCATCCCGCCAAGGTCGGAGATTACCCTGACGCCAAACGCGCCCAGACCGATTATTTCGTGCTGTGGTTTCTGTCCAGCCGGATGAGCTGGATGGCACTGGAGCCGGTGACCGGCCGCACCCATCAGCTGCGCGCCCATATGGCCGAGATGGGTCACCCCATCATCGGTGACAGCAAATATGGCGGCGGCGGTGCCGAAAACCTTGGCGACGGCTGGGGAGCCAATATCGGCGGGGATGTCAGCCGCAAGATGCATCTGCACGCAAGGATGCTCAGCTTCGAGCACCCGATCACCAAGAAGATGATGACCTTCACCGCCCCCCTGCCCGACCATATGGCCAGGACCTGGAAGATGCTGGACTGGCATGAAAAGGATGTGCCGGCGGATCCCTTTGGCGACCTCGGAGTGACCGGCCGGGAATGAGCAGCTGGACGCCCAAACGCTTCTGGAAAACCGCGACGGTCGAGGCTTGCGACGGCGGCTTTACGGTCCGGCTGGACGCGCGGCCGGTCAAGACGCCGGGCAGGGCCCTGCTGGCGGTGCCGACCGAGGCGCTGGCACAGGCGATTGCCCGCGAGTGGGACGCTCAGCACGGCGTCGTGCGCCCGCAAACCATGCCCTGCACCCGGGCTGCCAATTCCGCCATCGAGAAGGTGGCACCGCAGTTTGACGAGGTTGTGGACCTGCTGGCCGCCTATGGCGACAGCGACCTGCTGTGCTATCGCGCCTCCGCACCGCAAGAGCTGATCACCCGGCAAGCTGCCGCTTGGGACCCGCTGCTTGAATGGGCCGCCGAGGCGCTTGGCGCGCCGCTGACCGTGACGGCCGGGGTGATCCACGTTCCTCAGCCGTCTGCCTCGCGCCACAGGCTGCATGAACTGACCGCTGCAATGACACCCTTCCAGATTGCCGCGTTTCACGATCTGGTTGCGCTTTCGGGCTCGCTTGTTTTGGCCTTTGCGGTGGTCCGTGGCCGTCTTTCGCCGGACGAAGCCTGGGCCGCCAGCCGAATCGATGAGACTTACCAGGCGGAATTGTGGGGGGATGACGACGATGCCAGTGCATTGGCGGAATCCAAGCGCCTTGATTTTCATCAAGCCGCGACATTCTGGACGCTTTGCTCGCCGATTTGAACATATTGGCGATATCTCTGCGCAAATTGGCAAAGATTTCCACCGATTCCTGCCTTATTGAAACCCAACATCGCTGTCCGGAAACGGTCCTTGACGTGAGGGCTGCATAGGGCAAAAGTGAAGTCGCTTTGGGTTAACCCCAAGATCGCGCCGGGTCGTCCGGCAGAACAAACCACCCAGAGGGGTGGATCAACAGGATGAGGTATCCATGAAAAACTCTACACTGTTCGGGACACTGGCAGCAGCGGCCCTTGTGGCTGGCGCAGCCGGCGCCGGGACTCTCGATGACATCAAGGCCCGTGGTGAGCTGATCTGCGGTTCAAACGTCGGTCTGACCGGCTTTGGGGCGCCTGACGCCAGCAACACCTGGACCGGTTTTGACGTCGATCTGTGCCGCGCCGTTGCAGCGGCCGTTCTGGGTGACGGAACGAAAGTCAAATTCGTCCCGACCACCGGCGAGACCCGCTTTACCGCGCTGGCCTCGGGCGAAGTTGACCTTCTGATCCGCAACTCGACCTGGACCTTCTCGCGCGACAATGACCTCAAGTTCGACTGGGCTGCCGTGAACTATTACGACGGTCAGGGCTTCATGGTGAAAAAGTCGCTGGGCGTGTCCTCGGCCAAGGAACTGGATGGCGCGACCATCTGCATCCAGACCGGCACCACGACCGAACTGAACCTTGCCGACTTCTTCAAGACCAACCAGATCACCTATACCCCGGTGACCGTGGCCGACGACAGCGAAGCCCAGCGCCAGTATGAAGCCGGCGCCTGCGACGCCTTCACCACCGACGCCTCCGGTCTTGCCGCGACCCGTGCCACCATGGCCAATCCGGCCGACCACGTGATCCTGCCGGAGATCATCTCGAAAGAGCCGCTCGGCCCGGTCGTGCGTCATGGCGACAACAACTGGGGCGACGTGGTCCGCTGGACCTTCTTCGCGCTCTTGATCGCCGAAGAGAAGGGCATCACCAAGGCCAATTTGGAAGAAGTGATCGCCGCTTCCGAAGCCGATCCGAACTCCGACCCGGAAGTGAAGCGTCTGCTGGGCATTGGCGACAATGACACCGGCAAGATGATGGGTGTGGACAAGGACTGGGCACGTCGCGCCATCGCCGTGTCGGGCAACTATGGCGAGATCTTCGAAGCCAATATCGGCGCCTCGACCCCGATCGGTCTGGCCCGTGGCCTGAACGCGCTGTGGACCCAGGGCGGCCTGCAATACGCCCCTCCGGTTCGCTGATCTGACACATCACGGGGGCGCAACCGCAGTTGCGCCCCCGTTCTTTATCACCAAACGTCGCTGATAATTCCAAGATGCCCTTTCAAAGGGCACATCGTCAGCGCAGGGGGAAGCATGGCACTTGCCGCGGATGCGCCGAAAGACAGCTTTCGGCTAAGCCAGCTTATCTATGACACGCGCTACCGCAGCTACACGATCCAGTTCTTCGTGCTGTTGCTGGTCATCGCTTTTCTGGTCTGGCTGGTCGACAACACGATTGCCAACCTTGCCGCCAAGGACAAGGACATCAACTTTGGCTTTCTCACGGCCCGCGCTGGCTATGACATCGACCAGCAGCTGATCCCCTATACCAACGACAGCACCCATTTCCGCGCCCTGCTGATCGGTCTTTTGAATACTCTGGCGGTGGCGTTCTTTGCCTGCATCGGCGCGACCGTTCTGGGCGTGATCGTCGGCGTGCTGCGCCTGTCCGGAAACTGGATCGTGGCCCGCCTGATGACCGTCTATATCGAGGTGTTCCGCAACGTTCCCCTGCTGTTGTGGATCATCCTGACCTTCACGATCTTTTCCGAAGTTCCCAGCGAACCCAAGGACTTCAAGGTGACCCAGGCGATGGTCGACACCTGGAGCGGGCCGGAAGAGTCTCGCCTTTACCCGGCGGCCAGCATGATCTTCTTTGACACCGTGGCCGTCACCAACCGCGGCACCAACATCCCACGCCCGCAGCTTTACCGCCCGCTGGGCAGCGTCGAGGTTGGCGGCATTCCGGTCAACTTCTCGACCATCGCGGTCATTCTGGTGTTCGGTCTGTCGATCTGGGCCAACCGGCGCATTCGCGCCAGCGCCAAGGCGGTGCAGGAGGCAACGGGCATCCGGCCCGTGACGTGGTGGAAATCCATCGCCGTGATCGTTCTGCCCACCCTTGCCCTGCTGATCGCCATCGGCCTGCATTTCGACGTTCCGACCTTTCCGGCCAATGAGGCCGGCGTGTCCAAGGGCTTCAACTTTCAGGGTGGCCTCAATGTGGCCCACAGCTTCACGGCGCTTCTGATCGCGCTGACGGTCTATTCCGCGACCTATATCGCCGAGGGCGTCCGCGCCGGCATCCTTGCCATCTCGCGCGGGCAGACCGAAGCCGCCTATGCCCTTGGTCTGCGCCCCAACCGCACGATGAGCCTGATCATCCTGCCACAGGCCCTGCGCGTGATCATCCCGCCGCTGATCAGCCAGTATCTGAACATCACCAAGAACACGACGCTGGGCATCGCCATCAGCTACCTTGACCTCAAGGGCACGCTGGGCGGCATCACGCTGAACCAGACCGGACGCGAGCTGGAATGCATGCTGCTGATGATGGCGATCTACCTTTGCCTGTCGCTCGCCATCTCTTCGGTGATGAACGTCTACAACAATGCCATGAAGCTGAGGGAGCGTTGAGATGAGCGAGATCTCCTTCGTCCGCAATGACATGCTGCAGCCCATAGCACCGCCGGTGACCGAACGCGGCGTTATCAAATGGCTGCGCGAGAACCTGTTTTCGGGCTGGTTCAACTCGGTCCTGACCGTGCTGGCCTTGGTTTCCGTCTACTACCTGATAAGCGGCAGCCTGCCTTGGGTGATAGACGGGATCTGGACCGGCGGATCGCTGTCCGATTGTCGCGCCGCACTGGCCGGGGACAGCGGGGCCTGCTGGGCCGTTCTGGTCGAACGCTGGCACCAGTTCATTTACGGCTTTTACCCCAGCACCCTTTATTGGCGACCGACCACGGCCTTTGCGCTGCTGTTCGTGGCGCTGGCTCCGGTCCTTTACTACGGGCTAAGCCGTCTTGGCACGATTCTGGTGGGCACCGTCGGCGTGCTGCTGGTTCTGGCGCTGATAGGGCTTGGCACGGACGGCTGGCATGTCTTCCTGTCGGCGGCGATCTTTGCCGTTCTGACCGCGGTGGCGTGGTTCGCGCCGAAAAAGCTGGTCTACGTGACCCTGGCCTTCCCGGCAGTGGGGTATTATCTGCTGTGGGGCGGGTCCTTCTGGGGACCGGTTGCCGCGATGATCGGCCTTGGCCTGGTGGCGTTTGCGATTGCTGCGGCCCTGCCGCGCCTTGGGGTGATCTGGGCGACCGCCATCGGCGTTGCGCTGTTTGCCGCGTGGTTCATCGACCCGGTCGGCTCGGTTCTGGACATCGTCGGCAAGGTGCTGGGCTGGTTCGCGGCGGGCCCAGTGCGTCTTGACTTCGGTCTGCGCGGCGTCCTGCCGGTGCAGCAGCACCTGTCGGCCCTGCTCGACTGGATCAGGCCGATCGGGATGGAAGCGATCGACAGCGACCTCTTCGGCGGGTTCCTTCTGTCCTTTGTGATCGGCGTCACCGCCATTTCGGCCTCGCTGCCCATCGGCATTCTGCTGGCATTGGGACGGCTGTCCGACATGCCGCTGATCAAGATGCTCTGCGTCGGCTTCATCGAATTCATCCGCGGCGTGCCGCTGATTACCATGCTGTTCACCGCCTCGCTGCTGCTGGCCTATTTCCTGCCGCCGGGCACCAATTTCGACCTGATCCTGCGCGTGATCATCCTCGTCACGCTGTTCTCGGCCGCCTATATCGCCGAGGTCGTGCGCGGCGGCCTCGCCGCCTTGCCGCGCGGCCAGTACGAGGCCGCCGATGCCCTTGGCCTGACCTACTGGCAGGCGCAGCGGCTGATCATCATGCCGCAGGCGCTGAAAATCTCGATCCCCGGCATCGTGTCGTCCTTCATCGGGCTTTTCAAGGACACCACCCTCGTGGCCCTTGTCGGCCTCGCCGACCCGCTGCAGGGCATCCGCAAGATCGTGCTGGCCGACATCGACTGGAAAGGCATCTTCTGGGAGCCTTTCATTTTCGTCGGCCTCATCTTCTTCGTCGTCTGCTTCAGCATGTCCCGCTATTCGATGTACCTCGAGCGCAAGCTCAAGACCGATCACCGTTAAGGAGCCCCCATGGCAACCGCAGCAAACCTGCACGTCACCGATGAAGTCGCCATCCAGATCACCGGCATGAACAAGTGGTTCGGCACCTTCCATGTGCTGCGCGACATCAACATGACCGTGGCGCGCGGCGAGCGGATCGTGATCTGCGGGCCGTCCGGATCGGGCAAATCGACACTGATCCGCTGCATCAACCGGCTGGAGGAACACCAGCAGGGCCAGATCATAGTGGACGGCACCGAGCTGACCAGTGACCTCAAGAACATCGACAAGGTGCGCTCCGAGGTTGGCATGGTGTTCCAGCACTTCAACCTGTTCCCGCATCTG
>JANMCI010000445.1:0-6803 GCA_031361245.1 Rhodobacterales bacterium | reverse complement strand
GCGAACCGCAACCGGTCATTGACCCCCGCCACGCCGCGGATCGCAGCACTGACATAAAGATGGCCCACCTCCACCCGCGCCGCCGCCAGCCTCAACACCGGCCCCATCATCGGGCCATGCCAGAACAGCCACGTCAGAAACGCGCCGCTGCACCATCCCCGGCTGATGCGGACTGGCCTTATCCCGCGCGCCCGGCCCGTCAACCGCCGGACTTAGACTGTTTCGACGGTGACCTTGCCGCCAATCCCCATCTCGTGGATCAGCCACAAGACCCGCGACATCGGTGCATCTTTGCCTCCTTGAGGAATGGGCTGCCCCCCCCTCATGCTGCCGGCATCCTGCCAATTCCTGTCAGCATCCTCTTGCCATGATGCCCCCGATTGCACCTTTCCAAATACTCCCGCCGGAGGCTCTTTGATGTCCCGCCCCGACCGCCGCTTCCGCCCCCGGCGCGTGCCCTTGCCGGCCGCCACCACCCCGCACCCTGCCATTCATCACGATTGCGCTATTTCTGAAAATTTGTCAGACATATGTCATTGGACCCGACTCGATCAAGCCGGGACCAAGCGCGCCGGAGCCTGTTTTGTGCCTCCGCGCATCCTGCCAAAGATAAAAAGCCAGCTTGGAGGAACATATGAAACATCTGTTGAAACTAGCGGGGGCGCTTGCCACGGCAGCGTCGCTGTGGGCCGCGCCCGCCTTGGCCGAGGTGACCATCTACTCTGCCGGTGACAGCACCAGCGGCACCTACATGGACTACATGAAAACCGTCTACGCCCGTGCCGGCAACCCCGAGATCGTCCAGCTGCCGCTGACCAGTTTTGACAACAATTTCCAGCTGCACGCGATGGCCGCGGAAAGCTGGTCGCAGTCGGCCGACGGTCTGGTCTGGACCTTCAAGCTGCAGCCCGGACTGGTGTGGAGCGATGGCGAGCCGCTCAAGGCCAGCGACTACATCTTCGCCCTGCAGCGCGCTGCCACCACCGGCTATGACTTTGCCTGGTACTGGGGCTATGCCGGCGGCATCGCCAACTGGGACGCCGTGACCAAGGGCGAGGCTGATGTCTCCACCCTTGGCATCAAGGCCCCCGACGACCAGACGATCGAAGTCACCACCTCCGCGCCAAAGCCCTATCTGCCGGGCGTCGTGTCGCTGTGGTATCCGGTGCCCAAACATGTCTGGGACAAGCTCGGCGACGAATACGCAGCCAACGTCGATACCATGGTGTCATCCGGTCCCTTCCTTTTGGAGACGTGGGAAAAGTCCAACAACAAGATGACTTTCGTCAAGAACCCGAAATACACCGGACCCTGGCCGCCTCAGGCCGACCGTCTGGTGATCGACCCCTCGCTCGGCGCGCCTGAGGTGGGCCTGCCCGCCTTCATGGCCGGCGAGGCTGACTTCTCCTATCTCAACACCGGGCAGATCCCCTTCGTCGAACAGCGTTTCCCCGGCCAGATCGCCCGGAACGCCGTGTTCGCCACCTCCTACATTTCCTTCGACACCACCTCCGCGCCCTTTGACAACCTCAACGTCCGCAAGGCGCTGCAATTCGCCATCAACCGCGACGAGATGACCTCCACCGTGCTGAAAGACCTTGCCATCCCCGGCAAGTCGCTGCTGCCGCCGGGCTATCCCGGATACAACGAGACCATCACCTCGCAGGCCGTGTTCGACGTCGCCAAGGCGCAGAAATTCCTCGCCGATGCGGGCTATCCGGGTGGCGAAGGCTTCCCCGAGGTCGAGATCTGGTATCGCAATCAGGGCGGCTACAACGGCGCCATCACCGAGCCGATGCTGCAATACCTGCAAGCCCAGTTCAAGGAACACCTCGGCATCACCATGAATATCAAGGTCATGCCGATCAAGGACTGGATGGATGCGCTTCTGAACAAGAAGAACAACCTGTTCCTCGCACCCTATGAATACGACTATCTCGACCCGTCGAACTTCTTCGGCATCTTCTACAACGGCGGGCGCCACAGCCATCACATCCAGGCCTATGACGACCTGGTTGCCAAGGCCGACAGTGGTGCGAACTGGGACGACCGCCTGAAAGACTACATCGCCGCCGAACAGGTGCTGATCGACAATGTCTCGATGATCCCGCTGGTCCACCCCATCACCAACGCCGTGGTGTCCAAGGATCTCAAGGGCGAGGGCACCCAGCCCAACGACCTCGGCTTCACGCCGCTGCGTCAACTCGGTCTCTACTTCTACACCCACGTCACCAAGTGACGTGCCCGCCCCCTCCGGCCATCCGGTCGGAGGGGGCATATCCGTCAAGGACATGCAATGCCGCTGGTCGATATCCAGAACCTCACCGTCAGCTTTCCGCAACACGACGGTGTTGTGCAGGCGGTGCGCGGCATGACCCTGCGGCTTGAGGCTGGCGAAAGCCTCGGGCTGGTCGGGGAAAGCGGTTCCGGCAAATCGGTGACCTGCATGGCGGTGATGCGCCTGTTGCGCCAGCCTCCGGCGCGGATCACGGCGGACAGGCTGGAACTGGCCGGCATCGACATGCTGCGCGCCTCGCCGCGCCAACTGACCGCAACCCGGGGCAAGGTGGCCGCCATGGTCTTTCAAGACCCGATGACCGCCTTTGACCCGGTTTTCACCATCGGCCACCAGATCGCCGAGACGGTTCTTGCCCACCGCGATCTGTCCAAAGCCGCGGCCATGGCCGAGGCCGCCTCGCTGCTGGCCCGGGTCGAGATCAAGAATCCCGAAACGGTTCTGGCAAGCTTCCCCCACCAGCTTTCCGGCGGCATGCTGCAACGCGCCATGATCGCGATGGCCCTGTCCTGCCGCCCCCGGATCCTGTTCGCGGACGAGCCGACCACGGCGCTGGACGTCACGATTCAGGCCCAGATCCTTGCCCTGATCAAATCCCTTCAGGCCGAGTTCGGCATGGGCCTGATCATGGTCACCCACGATCTTGGCGTCGTCGCCGAAACCGTTGACCGCGTCGTGGTGATGTATGGTGGCCGCGTCATGGAAGAGGGCCCGGTGCAGGACATCTTCGACACCCCCGCCCATCCCTATACCAAGGCGCTCCTTGGTTCGATCCCTGGACGGTTGCCCGGCAAGCGGCGTCTGGTCGAGATCCCCGGCGCCTCGCCCAACCCCGCCGACCCACCGACCGGCTGCCCCTTCCATCCCCGCTGCCCGCAGGCCGACGCCAAATGCGGCTCTGACACCCCCCAATTTGCCCCAATCGCCCCAAACCGCGCCGCTGCCTGCTGGAAGCTGCAATGACCGGTGCCCTGCCATCCCTGTTCTTGACAGCTTTGCTTTTTCGCCCGCCCCAGCCCTGCCGCTGCTTTGCCCTCCCCCCTTCGGTCCTCTGGCGCCCCGCACAAGGGTCGCACCCATGACCCCCGCTCTCGAACTCCGCGCCCTCTCCAAATCCTTCCACCTCCCCGCCAAGGGTGGCTTCCTGCCGCGCAGCACTGCCCATCACGCCGTCATCGACGTCAACCTGACCGTGCCCACCCATGCCATCGTCGGTCTTGTCGGCGAAAGCGGTTCGGGCAAGACCACCACCGGCATGATGGCCCTGCGGCTGGTCGAACCCACTTCAGGCCAGATATTTGTCGATGGCACCGACATCACCCAGCTAGACCACACCGCCCTGAAACCCTTCCGCCGCAAGATGCAGGTGGTGTTTCAGGACAGCTACTCTGCCCTCGACCCGATGATGACCCTGACCCGGATCGTGGCCGAGCCTTTGCACATCCACGCCCTCGGCACCCCCGCCGAACAGACCGAACAGGCCCTCGCCATGATGCAGCGCGTCGGCCTCCACCGCAGCTACGGCGCCCGCTATCCCCACGAACTGTCGGGAGGCCAGCGCCAGCGTGTCGCCATTGCCCGCGCCCTGATCCTGCGCCCCACGGTTCTGGTGGCGGACGAGCCAACCTCAGCCCTCGACGTGTCCGTCAAGGCCCAGATCATCAATCTGCTTCTGGATCTGCAGCAAGAGATGGGCCTGTCGATCCTGTTCATCAGCCACGATCTGTCCGTCGTGCGCTCGCTGACCGACAGCGTCGCCGTCATGTTCCGGGGCCGCATCGTCGAACAGGCCGCGACCGAGACGATCTTCACCGATGCCCGCCACCCCTATACGCAAAGCCTGCTGGACGCGATTCCGGTGCTGAACCCGCGCGACCGCCGCCAGCGCCAGTTCAAGACCCACGCAGCCCCGCATGGCAGACTGGTTCAGATCGCCCCGGACCATCTGGTCGAGGTGACGGAATGATCCGCTACATCCTCGGCCGCCTCGCCTCCGTCGCCCTGACCTTCACCGTGGTGTCCGTCATCGTCTTTCTGATGATGCACGCCGTCCCCGGTGGCCCCTTTGATGGCAACGACATGCCGGTCAACGACGCCGTCAAGGCCAAGCTGAACGCCAGCCTCGGCCTCGACCGCCCCCTGCACATCCAGTACTTGAAATACATGTGGGGGGTGCTGCATTTCGACTTCGGCGTGCCCTTCCAAAGCCCCGGCGAGACTGTCCTTGAACTGCTCGCCCGCGCCTGGCCCCCCAGCCTGATCCTCGGCGGGTCAGGCGTGCTGATCGGCGCCCCCCTCGGCATCCTGCTCGGCATCGCCGCCGCCCTGCGCCGCAACTCGTGGATCGACTACCTCGCCTCGGCCTTCGCCACTTTGGGCCTTACAGTGCCTGTTTTCGTGATCTCGATGATGATGATCATGGTCTTTGCCGTCTGGCTCGGCTGGCTGCCCGCCTCGGGCTGGGACAAGCCGCATTCGTGGATATTGCCCATCGCCGCCTATGCCGCCATCCCCATGGCGACCTATGCCCGCTACACCCGCTCCGCCATGCTGGACGTGCTGAACAAGCCCTTCGTCACCGTCCTGCGCGCCAAGGGCCTGTCCGAGCGTCGCATCATCTTCCAACACGTCCTGCGCAACGCCGCCCTGCCGATGATCACCGTCTTTCTGCCGATGTTCATCGGCACCGCCACCGGCTCGATCTTTGTCGAGGCGATGTTCCGTGTTCCCGGCCTTGGCGCCTATTTCGTCTCGTCGATCAACCTGCGCGACTACCCGCTGGAAATGGCACTGATCCTGATGATCACCTTCATGTTCTGCGTTGCCTACCTGATCTCCGACATCGCCTACGCCCTCGTGAATCCCCGCATCCGCTTCGGGGGCCGTCCATGACCCGCAGCCCGCTCTGGTTCGCGCTTCGCCGCTTTGCCGACAACAAGGGTGCCGTGGTCTGCGGCGTGATCCTGCTGACCATCATCCTCATGGCCATCTTCGCCCCCCTGATCACCCTGACCGGCTATGAGGATCAGGATTTCCTGACCCAGGCGCTGGCCTTCCCCTCCTCGGCCCACCCCTTCGGCATCGACGACCTTGGCCGCGACTTCTTTGCCCGCATCGTCTATGGCGCAAGGGTATCGCTGACCATCGGCTTCTCCGCCGCCCTGTTCTCGGTCGTCATCGGCATCCCGCTCGGGGCCATCTCCGGCTATTACGGCGGCATGGCCGACTGGTTCGTCATGCGCCTGATCGAGCTTTTCTCGGTCGTCCCGCCCCTCCTTGCCGCCATGCTGCTCGGCGCCCTCACTGGCGGCGGTTTCATCACCATCGTCCTGATTGCCGCCCTCTTCGGCTGGGTGCAAGTCTGCCTGCTGGTGCGCGCCCAGGTCAAAGCCTTCCGCGAGAAAGAGTTCGTCCGCGCCGCCCAGGCCCTTGGCGCGACCCCCGGCTACATCATCCGCCGCCACCTCATCCCCAACTCCGTCTCGCCCATCATCGTGGGCTTCGTGCTGGCCATTCCGCTCGCCATGATGCTGGAAGCGTCGCTCTCCTTCCTTGGCATCGGCGTCCCGCCCCCGACGCCAAGCTGGGGCCAGATGATCAATGTCGGGATGAACTTCATGTATTTCTACTGGCACATGGCGGTCTTTCCCACGGCCGCCCTTGCCATCACCGTTCTTGCCACCACCCTCTTCGGCGACGGATTGCGCGATGCCCTTGACCCAACCCTGAAGGGCCGCTGAATGACTGAAAACCTTGCCCCCCTGTTCCTGCTCGACCCCGCCGTGACCTTCCTCAATCACGGCTCCTATGGCGCCTGCCCGGCCCCGGTGTTTGCCGAATACCAGCGCTGGCAGCTGCAACTGGAACGCCAGCCCGTCGCCTTCCTCGACCCCGCCCGTGGCCTGACCTCATGGCTGCGCGCCGCCCGGCAGGCGCTGGCCGGCGAACTTGGCGCCGCTCCTGACGATCTGGTCGGCGTGACCAATGCAACCGAGGGGCTGAACATCGTCGCCCAGTCGCTCGACCTGCGCGACGGCGACGAGATTCTGACCACCGACCACGAATATGCCGCCCTCGAAAAGACCTGGTCCTATGTCTGCGGCAAGACCGGCGCCCGCATCGTGACGGTCAAGGTCCCCATGCCCCTGACCTCCGAATCCGCGTTTACAGAGACGCTTTTGGCTGCCGTCACCCCCCGCACCAAGGTTCTGTTCCTCAGCCACATCACCTCCGCCACCGCCCTCGTTTTCCCCATCGAAGCCGCCGTCACCGCCGCCCGCGCCCGCGGCATCTGGACCGTGATCGACGGCGCCCACACCCCCGGCCACATCCCCTTGAACCTCGACGCCCTCGGCGCCGATTTCTATGCCGGCAACTGCCACAAATGGCTGATGGCCCCCAAAGGGTCCGCCTTCCTCCACGTCAGGCGCGCGCTTCAGAACCTCGTCAACCCGGTCGTTATCTCGCACGGCTGGGGCCCCGACCCCGCGGCCCCCGGCCACTTCGG
>JANMCI010000379.1:0-13943 GCA_031361245.1 Rhodobacterales bacterium | reverse complement strand
TCAGCGAGACGAATACCCCCTACTGTCGGCGACGTGTCACGCCGGCGAGCTAGTCGGCAGTCGCCCTAAACACCCTGTGTCGCTAGCCACTCCATCAACGCGGGCCGGGCCGTCTCTGCGCCGTCGGCGCGCGCCTTGTCGATGGCGGCACGGGCGGCGCCGAGGTCCACGACGCGCAGCAGGGACTTGACCGGACCGATCGAGGCCGGGCGCATCGACAGGCGGCGCAGGCCGATGGCGGCAAGGGCCAGTGCCTCGATCGGGCGGCCGGCGTCTTCGCCGCAGAAACTGAGCTTGGTGCCAAAAGGGGCGCAGCGCGCCACAATGTGTTCCAGAAAGGCAAGGAACGACAGGTTCAGCACATCATAGCGTTTGCGAACCCGTTCATTTTCGCGGTCGGCGGCAAAGAAGAATTGTTTGAGGTCATTGCCGCCGATGGAAATGAAATCGGCCAGCTGAAAGAACGCATCGGGGGCATAGGCGAGGCTTGGCGTTTCGAGCATGGCGCCGATCTCGATGGATTCCGGCACGGTGTGGCCAAGGCTTTTCTCGCGGTGGATCTCGCGCAGCATGTGGCTGCGGGCCTGCTGGAACTCGCCGAATTCCGAGATGAAGGGGAACATCACCGACAGGGGCCGCCCGTTCGACGCCCGCAACAGGGCCTGAAGCTGCATCCGCAGCACGCCCGGCTTGTCCAGACCGACCCGGATCGCCCGCCAGCCCATGGCGGGGTTCGGCTCGTCATTGGGCTTCATGTAGGGCAGCACCTTGTCCGAGCCGATGTCGAGGGTGCGGAACGCCACCGGCAGGCCCTTGGCGGCATCCATGACGCGGGCATAAAGCACCGCAAGTTCGCCCCGCTGGGGCATCTTGTTGCGGATCAGGAATTGCAGCTCGGTGCGAAACAGCCCGACCCCTTCGGCCCCTGACCCTTCGAGCGAGGGCAGATCGGCCATCAGACCGGCGTTCATGTGCAACTCTACCGTAACGCCGTCGCGGGTGGTCGAGGGCAGGTCGCGCAGGCTGGCATAGCGCTTTTGCGCCTCGGCCTGCATGGCGATCTTGTCGCGAAAGCTGCGCGAAATGGTTTGCTCGGGGCGCAGATGGACGATGCCGGTGTCGCCGTCGACCAGAATGGCATTGCCGTTCAGCGCCTCGGTCGTGATGCCGCGGGCGTGAATCACCAGCGGAATCGCCAGAGCGCGCGCGACGATGGCGGCGTGGCTGCCGACCGAACCCTCTTCGAGCACGACGCCTTTCAGTTTGCGGCCATATTCCAAGAGTTCCGCGGGGCCGATGTTGCGGGCGACCAGAACCGGGTTTTCGGGCATCTCGGCCCCGGTATCCTTGCCCTGTCCGGTCAGAATGCGCAGCAGGCGGTTGGAGAGGTCGTCCAGATCGTGCAGCCGTTCGCGCAGATAGGCGTCGGGCACCTGTTCCAGCCGCGCCCGCGCCGTGCCCTGTTCCTTTTCCACCGCGGCCTCGGCCGACAGGCCGCGTTGGATGTCCTCTTCCATCCGGCGCAGCCAGCCGCGCGAATGGGCGAACATGCGGTAGGCTTCGAGCACCGCCTTCTGGTCCTTGTCGAGGCTTTCCGCCTCCAGCAGGTCATCGACCGACACGCGCAGCACGCCGACGGCGGCGCGGATGCGGTCGATCTCGGTCAGGGGATCGTCGGCGACGGGGTTCGTCACGACAACGCGGGGTTCATGCAGCCAGACACGGCCTTCGGCGGCACCCTCCTGCCCGGTCGAGCCGCGAAAGACCACGGGTTGCCGGTGCAGGGCACCCATGCCATTGCCGTCCCCGGCAAAGGCACCGAGTTCGGTCATCTCGGCCAGCACCATGGCCACGACTTCGATGGCGTCGGTCTCTTCGTCAGAATAGGTGCGGGCGGATTTGGATTGCACGACCAGCACGCCGAGCTTTTCGCCAACCCGCTGGATCGGCACGCCAAGGAAGGAGGAAAAGATTTCCTCGCCGGTCTCCGGCATGAAGCGGAAGCCCTTTTCGGCCTGGCATCGGCGGTGTTGACCGGAAGACCGGTGCGGGCGACCCGGCCCACCAGACCCTCACCCAGCTTCATCCGGGTTTTGTGGACAGCACCCTTTTTCAGACCTTGGGTGGCGCACAGTTCCAGCGTTTCGGCGTCACGAAAGAGGTAGATCGAGCAAACCTCGGTTCCCATGCTGTCGGCGATGAGATGGGTGATGCGGTCCAGCCGGTCCTGCCCCTTGGCGGGAATGGCCAGCACATCGCGCAAGCGGCGAAGAAGTTTTCGACTGTCGCCTTCGCTGCGTTCCGGCATCCATCGCCCCCAGATTGAGCCATCCGAAATCAGCTATAGGCGAGTTGTCCGGCAAAGTGGAGTGCCGATTGCTTTGGCGCGCCCGCCTTTCGGCAGGCGCAAAGTACTGGCGGCGAAGTGCCCAAGAATGAGGCAGACGCCTGCGTCATGGGCCGGCGGTCGGCTGCGCGGCACTCAGGCCTTTTCGAGGTCAAATGCGTCGTGCAGCGCCTGCACGGCCAGTTCCATGTACTTGCGGTCGATCAGGACCGAGATCTTGATCTCGGAGGTGGCGATGACCTTGATGTTCACGTTCTCGGACGCCAGCGACGAGAACATCTTGGCGGCAACCCCGGCATGACTGCGCATGCCGATGCCGACGACGGACACCTTGGCGACATCGGTATCGACGACGAGGTTGGAATAGGCGAACAGGCCCTTGGCCTGCGCCTCTTCAATGGCCTTTTGCGCCCGCAGGACCTGATTGGTCGGGCAGGAAAACGTCATGTCGGTATGGGCGCGCCCGATCTTGCCACCTTCACCGGGGGTATCCAGTTCCGAGATGTTCTGCACGATCATGTCGACATTCACGCCGGCATCGGCCAGCGGGCCAAAGATCGCGGCGGCAATGCCGGGGCGGTCCTCGACCTTGACCAGGGTCATTTTCGCCTCGTCGCGGGAATAGGCGACGCCAGAGACAACTTTCGATTCCATGATTTCATCCTCGTCGCAGACCAGCGTTCCAGAGTTTTCGTCGGTATCCTCGAACGAGGACAGCACCCGCAGCCGCACCTTGTAGCGCATCGCCAGTTCGACCGAGCGGGTTTGCAGGACCTTGGCGCCAAGCGAGGCCAGTTCCAGCATTTCCTCGTAGGCGATCTTTTCC
This sequence comes from Rhodobacterales bacterium, assembly GCA_031361245.1. Taxonomy (GTDB): domain Bacteria; phylum Pseudomonadota; class Alphaproteobacteria; order Rhodobacterales; family Rhodobacteraceae; genus Stagnihabitans. Next base: position 10,770 of record JANMCI010000379.1, on the reverse strand, counting down.
AGCTTGCGGGCTTTGGAGGTGATGCGCGGATCGGTGGTGTAGACGCCGTCCACGTCGGTGTAGATGTCACAGCGCTCGGCGTCAAAGGCGGCGGCGAAGGCGACGGCGGTGGTGTCGGACCCGCCGCGGCCAAGGGTGGTGATGCGGCCCTCGGTGCTGACGCCCTGAAAGCCGGCCACGACGGCGACCCTGAAGCCTTCGCGGAACTTCTGGTCGAAGTTGTCGCGCGGGATCGAGACGAAGCGGGCGGAGGAATGGGCCGACGTGGTGTTGATCGGCACTTGCCAGCCTTGCCACGACCGCGCCGACACCCCCATCTCCTGCAGGCGCAGCGCCATGAGGCCAGCCGTCACGTTCTCGCCCGAGGCCACGACGGCATCGTATTCGCGGGCGTCATAAAGCTTGGACGTGCCCTCAACCCAGCCGACCAGTTCGTTGGTCTTGCCCGACATGGCCGAAACGATGACGATGACGTCATAGCCCCGCTCGACCTCGGCCTGCACCTTGCGGGCCGCATTCCCGATGCGGGCAAGGTCGGCCACCGAGGTGCCACCGAATTTCATCACCAGAATTGGCATGGTCCGTCCTTTGCCCTGCCCGCGAATTTGGGCGCTTCTTAGCAGATGCGGGGGCGGGGGCAAGGTGGGCTCTTGGCCAGGGTCACAGCGCCCGCCAGCCGATGTCGGAGCGGCAGAACCCTTCGGGCCAATCGAGGAGGTCGATCATGGCATAGGCGCGGTTGCGGGCGTCGGTCAGGCTGTCGCCGCGGGCCGTGATGTTCAGCACCCGGCCACCGTTTGCGCAGATCAGATTGTCCCGAAAGGCCGTGCCTGCGTGAAAGACCATGTGGCGGCTGTCCTCGGGCATGCGGTCCAGGCCGTTGATGACGCTGCCCTTCTGATAGGCGCCCGGATAGCCCCTGGCGGCCATGACGACGGTCAGGGCGTGGTCGTTCGCCCAATTGACGCGGGCGCGGTCAAGCCGCCCCTCGGCGCAGGCCAGCAGCAGGTCCAGCGCTTGCGCGCCAAGGCGCATCATCAGGACCTGCGTCTCGGGATCGCCAAAGCGGGCGTTGTATTCAATGAGGCGCGGTTGGCCGTCCTTGATCATCAGACCCGCAAAGAGCACGCCCTGATAGGGGGTGCCGCGCCGGGCCATTTCGCGGATGGTCGGCAAAACGATGGTGTCCATCGTGATTTGCGCCACGGCATCGGTCAGAACCGGAGCGGGCGAGTAAGCCCCCATGCCGCCGGTATTGGGGCCGGTGTCGCCATCGCCCACGCGCTTGTGGTCTTGCGCGGTGCCCACGGGCAGGGCGTGCACCCCGTCGGTCAGGATGAAGAAACTGGCCTCTTCGCCGGTCATGAATTCCTCGATCACCACTTCCGCCCCGGCGGCGCCGAATTCGCCGCCGAACATGTCGTCGATGGCGCCGTAGGCTTCGGGCAGGGTCATGGCGACGATGACGCCCTTGCCAGCCGCCAGCCCGTCAGCCTTGATCACGATGGGGGCGCCTTGAGCGGTGACATGGGCGCGGGCGGCGGCGGCTTCGGTAAAGCGGGCATAAGACGCGGTGGGGGCCGAGCAGGCGTCGCAGATTTCCTTGGTAAAGGACTTGGACGCCTCCAGCCGGGCCGCGGCGGCCGAGGGACCGAAGGTCAGAAAGCCCGCAGCACGGGTGGCATCGGCGACACCGGCGGCAAGCGGGGCCTCGGGGCCGATAATGATGAAATCAATGGCGTTTTCTTCGCAGAATGTCACGACGGTGGCACCGTCGAGGATGTCGAGGTCGGCACATTCCGCCACGGCGGCAATCCCGGCATTGCCGGGGGCCACGATCAGACGGTCGCATTTGGGGTTCTGCTTGACGGCCCACGCCAGCGCATGTTCGCGCCCGCCAGACCCAAGGATAAGGATGTTCATGGCTGCCCCCGCTTGGCGTTTCGACAGGAGCGTCATAGGGTGGGCGGACAGAGGGTGCAAGTTGCAGGGAGTGCTGGCGTGTGGTTGGTAGTTGCAGGTGTCGTCAGTTTGGCTGTCTTTGTGGCTGGATTGGCCACCGAGACGGTGTGGCTCGCCGGGGTGGCAATCATCGTCGGGATGCTGGCGCTGGCGATCCGCCTTGCGCTTGGACCACGAAAGAATAATGCATCTTGTCCGGGCGACATGGAGCCTTGGATCCAGAAGTTGGACCTTTATGGTTCCGGTGACCAGAATGGTGGGGGAGCGCCAGATTGAGTGATCTGTTTGAAGAGCCCGCCGCCCCGAGCAACGCGCCGGAATACACCGTGTCGGAACTGTCCGGGGCGGTCAAAAAGGTCATCGAGGGCGAGTTCGGCCTGATCCGGGTGCGCGGCGAGGTCGGGCGGGTGTCGCGGCCGGCGTCGGGGCACCTTTATTTCGACCTCAAGGATGACCGCAACGTCATCGCGGCGATCAGCTGGAAGGGGCAGGTCGCGCGGATGCAGGTGCGACCCGAGGAGGGGATGGAAGTGGTGGCCACTGGCCGCATGACCACCTTTCCGGGCCAGTCGAAATATCAGCTGATCGTTGACGACGTGGCCCCGGCGGGCATGGGCGCCTTGATGGCGATGCTGGAAAAGCGCCGCGCGGCGCTGGCGGCGGAGGGGCTGTTCGATGAGGGACGCAAGCAGCCCATTCCCTATTTGCCGCGGGTGATCGGGGTGGTGACTTCGCCGTCCGGGGCGGTGATCCGCGATATCCTGCACCGGCTTCGCGACCGCTTTCCGCGTCATGTCCTGATCTGGCCGGTGGCGGTGCAGGGTCAGGCCTGCGCGCCCGAGGTGGCGGCAGCGATCCGCGGTTTCAATGCAATTGCGCCGGGCGGGCCGATCCCGCGCCCTGATCTGATCATCGTGGCGCGCGGTGGCGGGTCGTTGGAGGATCTGTGGGGTTTTAACGAGGAAATCGTGGTGCGCGCGGTGGCAGCCTCGGTCATTCCGCTGATCTCGGCGGTCGGGCATGAGACGGACACCACGCTGATCGATTATGCCGCGGACTTGCGCGCGCCGACGCCGACGGCTGCGGCGGAGCTGGCGGTGCCGGTGCGGCTGGAGCTGTTGGCGGGGCTGGACGGACAGGCGGCGCGGCTGAGCCGGGCGCTGGCGCAGGGGATCGGTCTGCGCGGCCAGCGGCTGCGCGATCTTGCCCGCGCCCTGCCGCGTCTGGACGGGTTGCTGGCGGGACCGCAGCAGCGCTTTGACACCGGGGTGCAGCGCCTGGGCGGGGCGCTGGGGCTTTCGGTGCAGCGCCGCCGCAGCCGGTTCGAGGCTGTGGCCGCCCGGGCGCGGCCCGATGTGCTGCTGGCGGGCTTTGCCCGGCGCGGCGACCGGCTGGCCGGGCTTGGCCGCGATCTGGACATGCGGGTCGAGCGGCGGTTCGAGCGGGGCCAGACGGCGGTCGACACCAATGCCGGACGGCTGGTGCGCGCGCTGGCGCGGCTGATCAGCGATGCGGACCGCGATCTGAACAAGGGACGCGAGCGGCTGGCGGGCCTGTCCCTGCGGCTGGACGGGGCCCCTGCCAAGCGTCTCGCCGATCTGTCGCTGCGGCTGGAGGCGCTGGACCGGACGCGGATGACGCTTGGCTACGGCGAGACGTTGAAGCGGGGATATGCCGTGGTCCGGGGCGATGGGGCGGTGGTGACGACCAGGGCGTTGGCGGAAAAGGCCACGGTTCTGGAGGTGCAGTTCCACGATGGCCGCCTGACTTTGGGGCCGCGCCCTGCGCGCAAGGGCAAGGGCGGCGAGGCCCCGGATCAGGGAAGCCTGTTCTGAGCGGATTTGTTCGTTTTCTGCAATTCAGTGGGTTCGATTTCCCATTCCTGGGCCGGTTTTGCAGGGAAATGTAAATCAGGCTCCGACCTTCGGGCCTGGGCAATTCATCGGCTGCGATGACTTGGCAACCTCGGACAGCCTGCCGCTGCCACCGACGAAGCGCGCGATCAGGCCGGCGGCTCCATGATAGAAATGCCAGCAGTTCGCGTCGGTCTTGCCTTCATAGACAAAGCAGATGGCGTCGCCGTCCGCGTACCATTGGCCGAATTCGCAGGGTTCATCGGTAAAGGCCCACAGGACCTGATGGCCCGGCAGGTATTGCTCGGACCCCCAGATGGCGCCGCCCTGGGCATAGTACAGGGTCTTTCCAGTGGCATAGGCGTCGAACTCGGCGGCGCTCAGCGGTGTGCCGAGGCTGTGGTCCGGCGCCAGGCCGGGCGGGTCGGCGTGAAGCGACGCGGGCAAAAGCGTCACGGGCAGAAGGGCGAGGACAAGGCTGATCAGGCGCATAAAGGACTCCTGCTTTGGGGCAGAGTGCCATCCGGGACGCGGAACCGCCAGTCACTCCTGTGCGACTGGCGGGGCTGGTTCTGCCCAGCGGGCGACGAGCGGGCGCATGCGTCGGCGCCAGAGCCGCGGGATGAGGGCGATCATCGCGGCAAGGGGCAGCGGCCACGGCAGGGTCGGCGCATCGGGCGGCAGGCGCAGGGCGGGATAGGGGCGTGCGGGATGGGCGTGGTGGTCGGAATGGCGCGGCGCGTTCAGCATGAGGGCAGAGGAAAACCAATGCGGGGCGTTCCAGCTTTGCGCGGCGCCGACCGGGGCGGGTCTGGCATCCGGTGTCATGGCCCGGGTCAGGCCGTAGTGCTGGATATAGTCCGACAGCAATATCTGGCTGCCCGCATGGAGACCAAGTCCCGCCCAGACCGCAACGCCGGGCAGGCCGGCGAGCAGGGCGGCAACAATCAGGCATAGGGCGGCTCCGCCAACATAAAGGGTATAAGGGTGCGGGCCCGCGGCGGTGCCGCGCGCGCGCAGGGCCGTTTCGGCCCGAAAGCCCTGAACAAAGCTGCCGAGCCAGGCGCGGGGCAGAAAGTGGTAGAAGCTTTCGCCGGCGGGGGCGGAATTTGGGTCGGCGGCGGTGGCGACGTGGCGGTGGTGAACCAGCCGGTGCGCCGAGGTGTGGTGGCCGAAGAGGAGGGCTGTGTACATCGCCAGCCCCAGCCAGAACAGTGGGCGCGGGCGGTGGATCAACTCATGCGCCGCAGGATGGCCGACCTGACCGAACCAGAGGCCCGCAGCCAGAAACAGCGCAATGCGGGCGGGCGTGGTCAGACCCGAGGAGCCGGCAATGGCCCAGGTCAAGAGCGGCAGCGCGCTGAGGCAGCAAAGGCCAAGGCCAACCAGCAGGGCATCGGCGGCAGGAAACTCCTGCTCCGGCGCGTCGGCTGCGACCCAAGGGATCACAAGGTCGAGCGTGACGGCGGCAAGGGCCATGTAAAGCAGGGCCAGCCACGGCCAGACCCCGCCAAGGGCCAGCCCGAGCGCCAGCAGGACCAGCGGGCTGGAGGCGGCAAGGGTGAAAAGGCTGACGGGCAGGGCGCGCATGGCGTGACAATAGCAGAGCGGAGTGGGGTGGCCAGAGGGTCTGGTGTGGCACGCCTTGCGGGCGGTGATCCAGCGGAGCGGCTGACGCCGCACGCGATGTGTCGCCGGCGCGGCCGAAGGGGCCGCGCCGGCGACGGGGGCCTCCGGCGGGGATATTTGGGGACGGATAAGGCGGGACTTGTACCCGGATTTCGCTTCATGGAAGGGTCGGCTGGGATTTGGGGAAGAGGACGATGCATGCCTTGTTCTTGATGGTGTCCGCGCTGGCGGCCTGCCTTTACGGCGCGATGGTCGCCAAAGACCGCGAGGCCGGCTGGCAGGGGGCGGTGGCCAAGACGGCAGCGGTGAGCGGTCTGGCGCTGTACGGCGCGCTGGCGGGCGCGCCGGGGTGGATCGTGGCGGGCCTTGTGTTCGGGTCGGCGGGGGATTTCGCGCTGACCCGGACGGGCGAGCGGGCGTTACTGGCCGGGATGGCGTGCTTTGGCTTGGGTCATCTGGCCTATGCGGCAGGGTTCTGGATGCTTGGACCGGACATTGTCGGGCTAGGGGCAGTCAGGGCAACGGCGCTGATCGCCCTGACCGTGCTGATTGGATCCACCGAACTTTGGCTCGCACCCCATACCGGGCCGTTTCGCGCTGCGGTGCGGCTTTATGGCGCGGGGATCGGGGTGATGGCGGCCATGGCGATCCTGCTGGCGCCAACGCCGGGTGCTTTTGTTCTGCAAGGCGGATGCGCCCTGTTCGCGCTGTCCGACGTGCTGTTGGCGATCCGGCTTTTTCGCAAACCGCAACCGAGCCGGGCCAGAACGCTGTCGGTGGCGCTGTGGCCGCTTTACTGGCTGGGGCAGGCGATGATCTTGTACGGCAGCCTCGCCCAATCGGGCTTTCCCGCGGGCTGAACCCTTCCCTTGCCCGGTCAAATTGACTAAGGCGGTTCAGGTTTCAATGGAATCGGAAATCGCTGCCTCTCGTTCCACTCGAACGCGTTTTCCGGTGCCGTTGTTTCCGTCAAAACCTGAACCGCCATAGGTGAAGGGAAACCTGGGGGCCCGATGGCATTCTTCAAGAAACTCCGTGACCGGATGTTCCGGTCCTCTGACAAGATCAGCGAAGGGCTTGAGGCGCTGGTGGCCGACACCCCGGCTGACGCGCCGGTCGAGGCCCCGGCCGAGGCGGCAGTCACGCCCGCGCAAGACGTCCGTCCCGAGGTGCGGGATGCCGCCGCGAAGCCTGCCATGGCCCATCCCGCTGCCGCTGATACCGAACCCGCCGCCAAGCCCTCGCTTCTGGGCCGCCTGCTGGGGCGGGACGAGACGCGGCGGCTGGTCGATGATGCCATGCTGGAAAGCCTGGAGGATCTGCTGATTCAGGCGGATCTTGGGGTCGATACGGCGCTGAGGGTGACGGCCAATATCGCGGGCGCGTGGCGCGGTCGGCGGGTTTCGACCGGAGAGTTGAAGGGGGCGCTGGCGGCCGAAGTCGCGCGGATCATGGAGCCGGTGGCGCGGCCGCTGCCGCTTTATCCGCAAAAGCCGCAGGTCGTGCTTGTGGTCGGGGTCAACGGCTCGGGCAAGACCACGACGATCGGCAAGCTGGCGTCGCAGTTCAAGGCGGCGGGCAAGTCGGTGGTGATCGCGGCGGGCGACACGTTCCGCGCGGCGGCGGTCGAGCAGTTGCAGATCTGGGGCACGCGGGCCGGGGTGCCGGTGCTGACGGCGCCCGAAGGCAGCGACCCGGCCTCGCTGGCCTTTGACGCGCTGGTCAAGGCGCAGGAGGATGGCGCCGATCTGCTGATGATCGACACCGCCGGGCGTCTGCAAAACCGTGCCGATCTGATGGAGGAACTGGCCAAGATCGTCCGGGTGCTGCGCAAGAAAGACCCCTCGGCACCGCACAACACGCTGTTGGTGCTGGATGCGACGACGGGGCAGAACGCCTTGCTGCAGGTCGAGATCTTCCAGAAGATCGCGAATGTGACCGGGCTGATCATGACCAAGCTGGACGGCACGGCGCGGGGTGGCGTGCTGGTGGCGTTGGCCGACAAGTTCGGGCTGCCGATCCATGCCATCGGCGTGGGCGAGCAGATCGACGATCTGGCGCCGTTTGATCCTGACGAGTTTGCCCGGGCGCTGGTCGGGCTGGACGCCTAGGCCAAGAGAACCGTATCCGGGTCGAGGTCCGGCGCATATCGCGTCAGGGCGGTGCGGAAATTGGCATAGTTTTCCGGTGCAAAGCGGGTGATCGCGCCGCCGCGCGCCACTTGGGTGCCTTCCTGACTGTCATGCGTAAAGACCGCCATCAGGGGTTGCATATCTGGCACGCTGAGACGGCAATGGTCCAAAAGGCTTTGCACCGCTTGAGCGGGATTGCGATTCAAATCCTTGTAATTAAGAGGTAAAATCGGAATACCCATGGCGCGCAGGCGCTGGTATTCGCGCATGTGCATGGCCCAGCTGGGGGCGAGGAGCACATCGTGGTGAATGGGTTTGCTGGTGTCGAACAGCCCTTGCATAACCTCGGCCGGTTCGGCCGAGGTCATAATCTCCCAGCTTAGCAGCAGATCCGCGCCTTCGAGCAACAGCGGCACATGCACCATCTGCAAGAACCCGCTGAAGGAATTCGCCCAGGACTGGCCGTCACGGTATTGAAAGACGAAACTGGCCTCGGGAAAGGCGTCATGGAAAAGCTCGGCCAGAAACAGAACCCGACTGTGAAATTTCAGGGCAAGGACGCTTTGGTGCCGCGGTCCGGGGCGAAACATCAACCGGGTCAGGGCCTTTACCAGCGACCGTTGCAGGGCGGTCGTCATGCTGTAGCGCGCCAGAGCCAGGGTCAGAAAGGGCCCGGGCTCGGACAGGCTGCACACGCCCGGAACCTGCGCCAGCACCCTGCTGACCAGCGTCGAGCCACAGCGCCCCATCGAAAACATCAGCACCCTTTGGTCGGGTTCGGGCATCAAGGCGGCGACGGCCTCCAGATCGTCCAGCGCGACGGTGATCAGCCGCAACGCGTCATGAAACTGGGTGACCTGCACAAAAGCGGCGGTGGTCAGATCAACAGCGAGCGGCATCTGCACAAAGATCGCCTTGCGTTCCGTCAGATCCAGCCCATATAGCGACCAACTTGGGTCCAGCAGGGTTCGGGCGTCCACCGGCGTGCCGGCATCGACGAAAAAGTCCGACACCAGCGTTGGGCCAAATTCATTGTCCCGAAATCGTGACAGGATTTCATGAGAAATCGCCTGGGTCATTGCAAACTCTTCCCTGAAAATTGAATGCCGGCACTTTGCCCGAAGAAATCTTGTCCGTCGACCGCGCTGACCGCTTTACACCCGGAGGCCATGCTCGTCTAAGGGCGCAAAGCAAAGGACAGCGGATGAGCGAATGGCTTTTGGCTCTGGTTGGCACCCCGGCGGGGCATCGGCTGGCCATTGGGCTTGCGCTGATGGCGGCGGTGCTGCACGCGCTGTTCGGGGCGTTGCAGAAGGGGCGGCATGACCCGTGGCTGGCCCGGGCGGCGATTGATGCAAGCTACGGGATCATTGCGGCTCCGTTCGCGCTGTTCGTCGTGCCTTGGCCCGAGCCGTGGATGTGGCCGATCTTTGCCGGGGCCTTCGTGATCCATTCCGCCTACAAGGTCGTGCAGGCGATGACCTATGACCGCGCACCTTACACGGTGGTCTATCCGGTCGTGCGCGGCACCGGGCCGTTCTTCACCGTCATCGGTGCCGGGCTGGTCTTTGGCGAGCATTTCGCCCCGCTGCAATGGGCCGGGCTCTTGATGCTGGTAGGGGGGATCCTTGGCTTGGCCGCCTATAACCTCGCCCATGTGCCGATGGGGGAGACGCTGTGGCCAGCCCTTGGTCTTGCGTTGATCACCGGCGGGTTTGTCGCGGCCTATACCACCTATGACGCCTGGGGCATTCGGGCGACCGCCGATCCGTTCACCTTCCTCGCATGGTTTTTCATGATCGACGGGGTGTTCATTCCGGCCCTGACCTTTCGGCGCTGGCGCGGGCTGGCGGTGGCCGAGATGGCGCCCTTGCTGAAAAGGGGTGTAATCGGCGCCTTCGTCGCCTATTTCAGCTTTGGCGGAATCATGCTGGCAACCCGCATTGACCGGGTGGGCGAGGCGGCAGCGCTGCGCGAAACGTCGACCGTGTTTGCGGCCTTGATCGGCTGGTGGCTTTTGGGCGAAAAGACCGGGCCGGTGCAGGTGGGTCTGATGGGTTTGATCGCCGTGGGCGCGGTCGTGATGGAGAGTGCGAGATGAACGAGCCGAAAGCCTATGATCCGAAAATGAAGGTGGCGCTGGAATATGGGCCGCTGCTGGCCTTTGTTGTGGGCTATTGGTGGTTCAAGGACCAGACCTTCATGGTCGGCGGTCACAGCTATAGCGGCTTTATCGCGGTGACGGGCGCCTTTGTGCTGGTTTACAGCGCCTCGATCCTTGCGCTGTGGCGGTTGACCGGGCGGATCAGCCCGATGCAGATCGTGACGCTGGTCGTCGTTCTGTTCATGGGCGGGATGTCGCTGTGGTTCAACGACGAGCGGTTCTTCAAGATGAAACCGACGATCATCTATGTCTTTTTCGCCGCGGCACTGGGCGTCGGTCTCTTGCAGGGCAAGAGCTATCTGAAGCTGGTGATGGAAGAGGCCCTGCCAATGCAGCCCGAGGGCTGGATGATCCTGACCCGGCGCATCGCGGTTTTCTTTGCCGGACTGGCGGTCGCCAATGAAGTGATCTGGCGTAATTTCAGCACGGAAAGCTGGGTCTGGTTCAAGGTGTTCGGCCTGACCATCGCCATGTTTCTGTTCCTCTTTTCCCAAGCGCGCCTGTTCACCCGCTATGGCATAGAGCCCGCCGACAAGCCTTGAGCGCGCCATAACTTGGCCAGATTTGAAGGCCATTCTGACACCCTCGATAACCCTGGGTGGGCGCGCAATGGACGATATCTTCCTGACGATGAAACGCTTTGTCGGCCTGTTTCGACAGGGCACGACTTTGCCGTGGACCATTCTGTTGCCGCTTTTGGTGGTGGCCCTTGCCTGGCCCTTGCTTGATGTCTGGTTGAATGACGAGGGGGCAACGTTCATGGCAGCCTTCGTGCTTGCCATGGGGTTGAGGCTGGCGTTGCGGTCGGATGGCACGATCCGCAAGATGCGCAGTCAGATCTCGATCCGCAGCACTGCGATTCTGGCGCTGCTGTTTGGCCCGGGCGTTTTGGCCATCCTGATCTGGATCGGCGAGCCGATCTGGTGCCAGCGGTTCCTCAGCGTCTATTTCCTTGTCATGGCCGGGCTTTACCTGCTCGACGTGATCGACGGACGCCACTCGATGGTGCAATATTTCCTGCCGGCCGACC
>JANMCI010000323.1:0-4716 GCA_031361245.1 Rhodobacterales bacterium | reverse complement strand
TCATGCCAGGCCGGACCATTGGCAACCAGACTGTCCCATCGTGCAGAACGCCAGCGTTCAGCGATGCGGTCTTTTTCCAGCACCAGATGCGGAATACCGTTGCGACTGAGATGCTCGCTCATCGCGACACCTGCCTGACCGGCGCCGACTACCAGCGCCTCGATAGTCTCGACTGAGATCATTGCTAACTCTCTGGATTTTCGGATCAGTCCGGGATGCGGCTGGCGATGTACTGGGCGAACTCAAAATTCGGGCGCTCAAGGTGGCTTAGCGGTCCGGGTCGTGACAGACCTGCAACAAGCCCGCGATAAACCTTCTCGGTACAGCCCTTGTCCTCGATATTCACGTCGTCCAGCAGCGCCTTTACCGCAGCCAGGTTCGCCGCTGCTGCCGGGTCGGCGATCCATTCCGCGCTCATCCCGCCGCCGAACAGGACGTCAACTTCGCCGGGACCGTGCGGGGTCAGGCTAAGGTACCAGAAATAGCCCGGTGTGAGTGTGATCATCAGCGAAGGATAGATCGAAAGCAGCCAGGTGATGCGACGCTCATCGCCGGTCAGGCGGGTGTTGGAGTGGTGAGCTAGGGCGAGGGGGACCTGATCATTCTTGACGATCCAGTGATAGTTGAACGTGGGCAAACCTTCGGGGCAGGTCATCTTGGCAAGGTCGCTCGAACCGCCGATGGTGCCTGCGTGACAGACCGGCAAGTGATAGCTTTCCATGAAGTTTTCAGCCAGAACCTTCCAATTGGTGTTCCAGCGGAAGGTCTCCCGAAAGGTCTCGCGGTAGCTGCCCATGTCAAGATGGCCGACCAGATTTTCGACCTCGCGCAACTGCACATGGGGCGACGGGGCATAGGCATTCAGGGTCACCATGATCCAGCCGAGCCAGTTTTCTACCCGGACTGACGGCAGGCGGATCTCGTCTTTGCAGAAGGCCTCATTTGCCGCCATCGCGGGGGCGCCGCGCAGAGTGCCGTCGAGGTTGTATGTCCAGGCGTGGTAGGGGCAGACGATGGAGCGGACGTGGCCGCGACCCTGCAGAAGGGTCGACATGCGGTGGCGGCAGACGTTGGACATGCCACGCAACGTGCCGTCGCGGTCACGCAAAACGATCACCGGTTCACCAGTGATTTCCATGGTCAGATAATCGCCGGGCTCCGGCAGGCTGTCGGCGCGGCCAGCGCAGAGCCAGTCCTTGGCGAACACATGCTCTTTTTCCAGCGCCAGAAACTCTGGCGATGTATAGACCGATTTCGGCATTGCGTGAGCCCGTACGAACGGTTGGGCGACGTTGGCGCGCAGTTCTTGCAGTGGCGAAAGGACGGGGTCGTGACGGGTCATGGCAAGTTCCGGGATTTTGAGATCTGACCATCGGACAAATGCGGGGAAAGGAAAAGGATCATGTGAGAGGTTTTTGATTAGGGAAAAACTAACCCGCGGGTCGATCCAGTATATCATATTGAAATCACAATATTTTACAGTTGGACACTCATTTCAGCGCGATTGGGGAGCAGTATTCGTCGCGTGCCGTGCCAACAAACGCTCGTCAGGTCGGATAGGGCCACGGCGCCTGCGAAAAGACCCCACCATCGACCCGGATGGTCTGACCGGTAACAAAACTTGCGGCGTCTGAAATCAGGAACAACAGGGGACCTGTCAGGTCCTGTGGCGTCCCGATGCGGCGCAGCGGGGTCAGGGGCGACCAGGTTGCGGCATAGTCGGGCGCCTCGGCCTTGGTACGGTCGGTTTCGATGGCACCGGGAGCGATGCAGTTGACACGGATGCCGTGGGGACCAAGTTCGGACGCCGCGACTTTGGTGAATTGCTCGACGCCGCCTTTCGACGTCGTGTAATCGACCAGCCGGGGGAAGGCCAGTTTGTTGCAGCCCGAGCCCAAGGTCACGATATTGCCCGGGATGCCCGCCGCGATCATCGCGCGGGCGGCGGCCTTGGTGTTCAGAAACAGGCCGCGTAGATTGGTGGCCATCACTCGGTCCCAATCGGCCACGGCAAGGTCAACCAGCGGTGACCAGGTCTGCACTCCGGCGTTGCACACCATCACCGACGGAGCGACGCCCGCCCAACCGGCGGCGATGCCATGGAATTCAAGCACTTGCGCTTCGTCCGCCGTGTCAGAGGCGAAGGCGCGGGTCGTGGGGGTGTCCTTGGGGGCGGCCTCGCCCGGAAGATGGGTGAAAGCGACGTGGTAACCCGCGCCGTCAAGGGCGGCCACGAGGTGGCGGCCTATGGCAGAGGTTCCGGCGGTGACGAGGGCGAGCTTGGACATGATGGCCTCTGGAAGTGCTGGAGAGGGGGCAGTGGGGTTCACCCCGTCGTCTGCGGCTCACCCCATGGAGGATATTTGACGACGGGTAAGGGGGAAAGGGGGAAAGTCCGGGCGCGGTCAGGGACGATGCTCCATCCCGAAGCGGCCCTGGTAGCCTTGGGTTCTGAGCCATGCCATGTCGCCCGCAAGGTCAAGCAGCCCGGTGCCGGGGGCACCGCGACCGGGATGGTCGGCGACATGGACATGCGCGATCAGATGGGTCTGGCCTGCGACGGTGGCACGCAAGTCCTCGCCCGCCACTGCCATATGGAACAGGTCGAGGAGGAGGCGCACCTGCGGGCGGTTGACGGCTGCGATGATGGGCAGTCCTTGCGACGCGAGGGTCAGAAAGCCGTTTTCGGCGTCGCTGACCGGCTCAAGCAGCAGGGTGACACCAGTGCTGTCCAGAAGGCCGGCGGCGGCACGAAGCACGGTTTCCAGCGCCGCAGCCTGGGCCGCGCGCGGCACGCCGGGTCGGGTGCTGCCGCCTTGAATGTAGAGGAAGGGCGCCCTAAGCCGCTGCGCAGTCGCAATCGAGGCGGGCAGGGCCGCAAGGAAGGTCCGGTGGTTGGCGGGGTCGTTCAGCGACAGCATTGGCTCGGCCACAAAGCCTGCGACGCCGATTCCGGCCCTACGCAAGGCGGCTTCGAGGGCAGGCAAGTCCTTGTTCGACCACAACCAGAATTCAACGGCGGCAAAACCTGCCTGCGCGGCCAGGCGGGTGCGTTGGACCGGATCGGCGGTTTGATCGGAAAAAAGCATCTCGATGCAAGCCGAACACTCGGCGTTTGAAATGTCCATCTGCCTGTTCCCTGATCCTTATCGGCTGCCTGACCCGAGTGAACCGCTTTGCGGCGCGATCCGCAATGCCATGTTGACAAGGCGGCATGAAAGTTGCCCAATTGGTCAAGGTTTGGCGCGAGACTCAGTCAGAAAGTCCTGGCCCCTTTTTGAAAAATCTAACAAGAACAGGGAGTTCGATATGACCTTTCTACCATTTGCCCGAAAGGCCGGTGTGGCCTCGGTTGCAGCGTTGTTGCTCGGGGCGGCGCCCATGGCGTTGTTTGCCGAAACCCCGGCGGATACTTTGGTGATTGCCGAGGCGATCGACGACATCGTCTCGCTGGACCCCGGAGAGGCGTATGAGTTCTCCGGCCTTGACCTTGTGAACAACACCTATGACGGGCTGGTCGAGATCAACCCGACGACGCTGGAACTGGAGCCGGGTCTGGCGGAGAGCTGGTCGGTGGCCGATGACGGTCTGACCTATACCTTCAAGATCAAGGCGGGCATCACCTTTGCCAGCGGCAATCCGGTGACGGCCGAGGCCGCGGCCTGGTCGCTGCAGCGGGCCGTCAAGATCAACAAGACCCCGGCCTTCATCCTCAACCAGTTCGGCTGGTCGGCCGAAAACGTGGACACGATGATCACCGGGTCGGGTGACACGCTGACCATGAAAGTGGACAAGCCCTATGCGCCGACGTTCCTTTACAACTGCCTGACCGCTGGCGTGGCCTCGATCGTCGATGCCGAGACGGTCAAGACCCATGACGTGGACGGCGACATGGGCAACGCCTGGCTGCACGAGAACACCGCCGGCACCGGGGCCTATGTGCTGAAGTCGTTCAAGCCGAACGAGGGATATGTGCTGGAGATGCGACCGGGCTACTGGCGCGGCGATGCCAAGATGGCCAAGATCTTCATGATGCATGTGCCCGAAGCCGCAACCGAGCGTTTGCAGCTGGAAAAGGGCGATGTCGATATCGCCCGCACCCTGACCCCGGTCGAGCTTGAGGGCATGGCCGGCAATGCCGACATCACGATCCAGAAGGACGTGGGTGGGCAGATCTACTACCTTGCCTTCAACCAGAAGAACGAGAACTACAAGAACGCCAAGTTCCTTGATGCGATGCGCTGGGCGGTCGATTATCAGGGCATGGCCGACACGATCATGAAAGGCACGGTCATTCCGCACCAGTCCTTCCTGCCGAAAGGCTATCTGGGGGCGCTGGACGACTTGCCCTATTCGCTGGACATCGAAAAGGCCAAGGCGCTGCTGGCGGAATCGGGAATTGCTGCGCCGACCGTCAAGCTGTCGGTGCGCAACGCCGCCGACCGGATGGATGTGGCGCAGTCGATCCAGAACACCTTTGGTCAGGCAGGCATCACGGTCGAGTTGAAGACCGGCGAAGGTGCCGAACAGCTGAAGGAATACCGCGCCCGCCAGCATGACGCGACCTTGCAAACCTGGGGCCCGGATTATCCCGATCCGAACACCAACTCGTCGACCTTCGCGGAAAACCCCGACAATTCGGACGCCGCCAACAACACCGGCTATCTGGCCTGGCGCAATGCCTATGATCCGGGCGCGATGACGGCGGAAAGCCAG
>JANMCI010000284.1:0-1618 GCA_031361245.1 Rhodobacterales bacterium | reverse complement strand
TCAGCAAAACCCCCCGCGCCTGCCAGTCCATATACAAGGGCGCATCCATCGCGAACACATCCGGCGGCGTCCCGCCCGCCATCTGCACCCGCAGCTTTTCCCAGTAGCTGTCCCAGTCCGCGACCGCGACCGTCACCTTGATCTCGGGATGGCTCGTCTCGAACCCATTGACCACCGTGGCCCAGGCCTCGGCCTCCTGCGGGCTGCCCCACATGAGGTAGGAAATCTGCGTCTCGGCCCGCGCGGTCCCCGCCGCAAGGATCAGGGCCATCAGTGAAACATATTTCATGTCGTCCTCCCTAGTTTGCTCGTTCCAATGCCGCGTCGCCGCCTGCGACCACCTCGGCCACTCCCTCTTCCAGCGCCAGTTGATCTGTCCAGACCATGCTCAACCCATCGCCCAGCGCCGCCCCCCATTCCTCATAGCCCCGGAACACCGGCAGGGGCCGCGCATAGGCCAGCGCGTCGATGAACAGCGCGTGGTTGATCGGCGCTGATGCCTGTTTGAGATAGACATCCGACTGCGCCACCGCCTCGCGGATAGGCACCGCCAAGCCGGTCGAGGCCGCCAGCCTCTGCCCCTCGACCCCGGTGGCGAACTTGACAAAGGCCACGGCGGCATCGGGCGCCTTGCTGTCCCTGGACACCACGAAGCCCGCCGAATTCGTCGTCGTCACCCGCCCCATCGGCCCCTTGGGAATGGCCACGATGTCCCACGCGAACGGCAGCGCCGAATAGTCCGGCACCGACCAATGGCCCGACAGCGTCATCGCCGCCCCTCCGGCCAGAAACGGGTCCCACCCCAGACTTTCGACCTGTTGGTCGTTCGGCATCGAACCGTCGGCATAAAGCCCGTCGATCACCGCCAGCCCCGCCAGCGCCTCGGGCGAGCCCAACAGCGTCTTGCCCGCCGCCACATCGACCAGATCACCGCCATAACACCGCACCACGGGTGCTATCAGCGCCTCGGGGCCGTAAGCATCCGCCGTAAAGCCCCATTGATCGACCTTGCCGTCGCCGTCCCGGTCGGTGGTCAACGCCTTGGCCGCCGTCCTAAGGTCATCCCACGTCCAAACGTCGGTCGGATAAGCCAAGCCGCCCGCATCAAACATCGCCTTGTTGTAGTAAAGCACTATGGTCTGGAAATCCCGCGGCAGCCCGAAATAGCCTTGCGGCGTCTTGTAGGCTTCCAGCGTCACCGGATAGACCCCGTCCAGCATCGCCGGATCGGCGTCGATCCACGGCTGCAGGTTCAAAAGCACCCCGCGCGATTGCCAGTCGGGGTAAAGCGGCGGCGACATCGCAAAGACATCCGGCGGCGTGACCCCCGCGACCGTGACGCGCAACTTCTCCCAATAGCTATCCCAATCAGACAGTTGCACGTCGATCTTGATGTCCGGGTTTGCCGCCTCGAAGGCGCGGGCGATCTGGTTCCAGACCTCGCCCTCCTTGGGACTGCCCCACGCCTGATAGATGATCGTCGTCTCTGCCTCTGCCGTCGTCGCCAGCAGCATGGCCACAAATCCCAGCGCAATCCTCATCGCAGTCCCCCTATCTCAGCCCCAGCACCCGGGCCGCATTGGTGAAATAAACCTGATCCAGAACCTCGGCGGGCAGG
>JANMCI010000275.1:0-2786 GCA_031361245.1 Rhodobacterales bacterium | reverse complement strand
GCGCATCGCGCAGGCCATCCAGCAAGACCTCGCTGCCATCGGGATCACCGCGAACATCCAGAATCTTGCTCAGGCCAACGTGATCGAGGCCGGTGGCGCGGGCATCGCCCCGATGATCTGGTCGGGCGGCATGGCCTGGATTGCGGACTTCCCCGATCCATCCAACTTCTATGGTCCGATCCTCGGCTGCGCCGGTGCGGGTGAGGGCGGCTGGAACTGGTCGAAGTTCTGCGACGAAGCGCTGGATGCCAAGGCGGTCGAGGCCGACAGCATGTTCGACCCGGCCAAGTCCGCCGACCGTCTGAAACTTTGGTCCGACGTCTACATGGGCGTGATGGAGCAGGCGCCATGGGTCCCGATCTTCAACGAGGAACGCTACGTCATGAAGTCCGAACGGATGGGCGGCGAGGACGCGCTGTATGTCGATCCGGTCTCGATCCCGTTCAACTATGACTACCTCTGGGTAAAACAGTAATGTGCAAGGCCTGCGACTATACGATCCACGGCGCGCAGCATCATTTCGGGTGGGATAATTCCCTGCCCCCGGCGCTGCGCGTTGCGCCGGGCTCGACCATCGAGTTCCACTGTCATGATTCCTCGGCGGGCCAGCTTGGCCCGTCGTCGACCTCGACTTCGGCAAGATCAACCCGGTGTCGGGTCCGATCTACGTCGATGGGGCAAAGCCGGGCGATGTGCTGAAAGTGACGCTAGAAGGCTTTGAGCCCAAGGTGTTCGACGGCAAGGGCTTTGGCTGGACGGCGAACATCCCCGGCTTCGGCCTTCTGGCCGACCAGTTCACCGACCCCGCGCTTTGCCAGTGGAGCTATGACCCCACTAGCATGGAACCCGCGCTCTGGGGCAAATCCGCCCGCGTGCCGTTGAAGCCTTTCTCCGGCACCATCGGCAATGCCCCGGCCGAGGTTGGCCACCACTCTGTCGTTCCGCCCCGGCGGGTTGGCGGGAACCTAGATATCCGCGATCTCACCTCGGGCGTTACACTCTACCTGCCGGTAGAGGTGGACGGTGCGCTGTTCAGCGTGGGCGACACCCATGCCGCACAGGGCGACGGCGAGGTCTGCGGCACTGCGATTGAATCGCCCATGAACGTGGTCCTGACGCTGGATCTGGTGAAGAATCAGACGCTGAAGACGCCGCGCTTCACCACACCTGGCCCGGTAACGCGTCATCTGGACGCAAAGGGCTATGAGGCAACAACGGGCATCGGGCTCGACCTGATGACCGCGGCCAAGGACGCGGTGTCCGGGATGATCGACCTTCTGCAGGCACAGCAGGGCATTTCGGCGGTGGATGCCTACATGCTCTGTTCCGTCTGCGGCGACCTGCGCATTTCGGAAATCGTCGACATGCCGAACTGGGTCGTCAGCTTCTACTTCCCCCGGGTCGTGTTCGAATGACCCTTGCCGAAGCCGTGCCAAAGCCCGGGGCGGCCACCGCCCCGGAAACCGTCCTTCAGGTCGATGGCCTGTGCGTTTCGGTGCGCACAGAAGCGGGGCTGAGGCCGCTGGTGCAGGATATTTCCTTCACCCTGAGCCGGGGCGAAACCCTTGCCATCGCCGGCGAAAGCGGCTCGGGCAAATCGATCACGTCGCTGGCCATCATGGGCCTTCTGCCACCCCCTGCCGTGCGCGTCACCGGGGGCCGAGTGCTTCTCTCCGGCCAGGACCTGACCGCACTGCCCGAAGCCGACCTGCGCGCCATCCGGGGCGACCGGATCGCGATGATCTTTCAGGAACCGATGACTAGCCTCAACCCGGTGATGACCGTGGGCGCGCAACTGGTCGAGGCGATCCGCGCGCATGAGCGCGTGACCCGCGTCGAAGCACAGAAACGCGCGGTCGACGCGCTGAAGGCCGTGCGCCTTTCGGAACCGGACCGGCGGCTGCGCCAGTATCCGCACGAACTGTCCGGCGGCATGCGACAGCGCGTGATGATCGCCATGGCCCTTGCGCTCCGGCCCCAAGTCCTTATCGCCGACGAACCCACCACCGCCCTCGACGTCACCGTACAGCGCGAGGTGTTGGATCTGCTGCGAGATCTGCAGCGCGACCTTGGCACCGCCATCATCCTGATCACGCATGACATGGGCGTCGTGGCCGAAATGGCTGACCGAGTCATTGTCATGCGCTACGGCCGCCAAGTCGAAACCGCGAATACCGCCGAGATTTTCGCCAGACCGCAGGCCGAATACACCCGCGCCCTTCTTGCCGCCGTGCCGCGTATCGGAAAGGGGGCCGCTCGCCCGCCCGTGACCACTGACCCCATCGCACGGCTAAGCGATGTCGTCGTCCGTTACCCCCTGCGCGGCGGTCTTCTTGGCGGCATCACCCATAACGTTCATGCCGTCGAACATGTCAGCTTTGACATCCGCAAGGGCGAGACATTCGCCTTGGTCGGAGAATCCGGTTGTGGCAAGTCAACCATCGCCAAGGCGCTTGTCGGCCTTGTTCCACATCAAGGCCGGATCGAGATTGCGGGTCAGGCCCTTAACGGTCTTGATGCCGCGGGCTTCAAGGCGATGCGCCGTAAAGTGCAGATGATATTCCAAGATCCCATGGCCGCGCTGAACCCAAGAATGCGCGTCGGCGACTTGATCGCCGAGCCCCTGACGATTCACGCCATAGGCACACCCGTGGAACGCCACGCCCGCGCCGCCGATCTCATGACCCGTGTTGGGCTCGAAGCGGCGCAGATGGACAGCTATCCGCATGAATTCTCTGGTGGTCAACGACAGCGCATTTGCATTGCCCGCGCGCTGGCGCTGCAAC
>JANMCI010000206.1:0-10645 GCA_031361245.1 Rhodobacterales bacterium | reverse complement strand
GTGATCCGCGAACACCCGGTTCTGTTGAACCGTGCGCCGACCCTGCACCGTCTGGGCATTCAGGCGTTTGAGCCTGTTCTGATCGAAGGCAAGGCGATCCAGCTGCATCCGCTGGTTTGCTCGGCCTTTAACGCTGACTTTGACGGCGACCAGATGGCTGTGCACGTGCCCCTCTCGCTGGAAGCCCAGCTGGAAGCCCGCGTTCTGATGATGTCGACGAACAACGTTCTGTCGCCGGCCAACGGCGCGCCGATCATTGTTCCGTCGCAGGACATGGTTCTGGGCCTTTACTACACCACCATGCAGCGCAAAGGCATGGTTGGCGAAGGCATGGCCTTCACCGATGTCGAAGAAGTTGAACACGCGCTTGCTGCGGGCTGTTTGCACCTGCACGCGGCGATCAAGGCCCGCATCCGTCAGGTTGACGAAGAGGGCAACATCGTCTGGAAGCGGTTCGACACCACGGCGGGCCGCCTGCGTTTGGGCAGCTTGCTGCCGCTGAATGCCAAGGCGCCGTTCGACCTCGTCAACCGCCTCTTGCGCAAGAAGGACGTGCAGACCGTCATCGACACCGTCTACCGCTACTGCGGTCAGAAAGAGTCGGTGATCTTCTGTGACCAGATCATGGGTCTGGGCTTCCGTGAGGCGTTCAAGGCCGGCATCTCGTTCGGTAAGGACGACATGCTGATCCCTGACAGCAAGTGGCCGATCGTCAATGGCGTGCGCGAGCAGGTCAAGGAGTTCGAGCAGCAGTACATGGACGGCCTGATCACTCAGGGCGAAAAGTACAACAAGGTGGTTGACGCCTGGTCCAAGTGCTCGGACGCCGTTGCCAGCGAAATGATGAAGGAAATCTCGGCCGTTCGTTATGACGATGCGGGTGCCGAGAAAGAGCCGAATTCGGTTTACATGATGTCCCACTCGGGCGCGCGTGGATCGCCGGCACAGATGAAGCAGCTGGGCGGGATGCGGGGCCTCATGGCCAAGCCGTCGGGCGAGATCATCGAGACGCCGATCATCTCGAACTTCAAGGAAGGTCTGACCGTTCTTGAATACTTCAACTCGACCCACGGCGCCCGCAAGGGCCTTGCGGACACGGCGCTCAAGACGGCGAACTCGGGGTACCTCACACGGCGTCTGGTGGACGTCGCACAGGATTGCATCGTGCGCTCGCATGATTGCGGCACCGACAAAGCCATCACGGCCGACGTGGCAGTGAACGACGGTGAAGTCGTGCAATCGCTGGCCGAGCGTGTTCTGGGTCGCGTGGCGGCGGATGACATCTGCGTTCCGGGCACCACCGAGGTGATCGTGGCGCAGGGCGAGCTGATCGACGAGCGGCGTGCCGACCTGATCCATCAGGCTGGTGTTGCGTCTGCGCGTATCCGCAGCCCGCTGACCTGCGAGGCTGAGGAAGGCGTCTGCGCCATGTGCTATGGCCGTGATCTGGCGCGCGGCACGCTGGTCAACCAGGGTGAGGCTGTCGGCATCATCGCCGCACAGTCGATCGGTGAGCCGGGCACGCAGCTGACGATGCGGACGTTCCACATCGGCGGCATCGCGCAGGGCGGTCAGCAGTCGTTCCTGGAAGCAAGTCAGGAAGGCCGGATCGAGTTCCGCAACGCCAACCTTCTGTCCAACGCCAATGGCGAGCAGATCGTGGTGGGCCGGAACATGCAGATCGCCATCGTTGACGATGCCGGTCAGGACCGCGCCGTGCACAAGTTGTCCTACGGGGCCAAGATCCACTCGATCGACGGCCAACAGGTCAAGCGTGGCACCAAGCTGTTCGAATGGGACCCCTACACGCTGCCGATCATCGCCGAAAAGGCCGGTGTGGCGCGGTTTGTCGACCTCGTCTCGGGCATCTCGGTGCGGGAAGACACCGACGAAGCGACCGGCATGACGCAGAAGATCGTTTCCGACTGGCGCTCTGCGCCCAAGGGCAACGAGCTGAAGCCGGAAGTCATCATCATGAACCCCGAAAACGGCGAGCCGGTTCGGGGCGAGCAGGGGCAGCCGATTTCCTATTCGATGTCGGTGGACGCCATTCTGTCGGTGGAAGATGGTCAGACCATCCGCCCCGGTGACGTGGTTGCCCGTATCCCGCGCGAGGGTGCCAAGACCAAGGACATCACGGGCGGTCTGCCGCGCGTGGCCGAATTGTTCGAAGCCCGTCGTCCCAAGGATCACGCGATCATCGCGGAAGCGGATGGCTATGTCCGCTTTGGCAAGGACTACAAGAACAAGCGCCGCATCACGGTTGAACCGGTGGATGAGACGCTGACGCCGATGGAATACATGGTGCCCAAGGGCAAGCATATTCCGGTGCAGGAAGGCGACTTCGTGCAGAAGGGCGACTACATCATGGACGGCAACCCGGCTCCGCATGACATTTTGCGGATCCTGGGGGTCGAGGCGCTTGCCAACTACATGATCGACGAAGTGCAGGACGTCTACCGTCTGCAGGGCGTGAAGATCAACGACAAGCACATCGAGGTCATCGTCCGGCAGATGCTGCAGAAGTTCGAGATTCTGGACTCGGGCGAGACCACGCTGCTGAAGGGCGAGACGGTCGACAAGGCGGAACTGGACGAAAACAACGAAAAGGCGATCTCGCATGGGATGCGCCCGGCCACGGCGGAGCCCATCCTTCTGGGCATCACCAAGGCGTCGTTGCAGACCCGCAGCTTCATCTCGGCGGCGTCGTTCCAGGAAACCACGCGGGTGCTGACCGAGGCTTCGGTTCAGGGCAAGCGCGACAAGCTGGTCGGTCTGAAAGAGAACGTCATCGTGGGTCGTCTGATCCCGGCAGGCACCGGTGGTGCCACCAGCCGCGTGAAGAAGATCGCCTCGGACCGCGATCAGACCGTGATCGAGGCCCGCAAGTCGGATGCGGAAGCCGCGATTGCACTGGCCGCGCCGATGATGGTGATGGACATCGAGGACGAGGACACCGGTCTGGTGGATTCGGGTCTGGTCGATACGGTCGAAAGCCGCGATTGAGCTGACAGGAAACGGCAAGACAGCGCCCCTCGCCGCAAGGCGGGGGGCTTTTTTGCGGGGCGGACAGAGGCAATGTCGCTTTTGACGACATCGTGTTTTAGTAATCATTTACAACGGGTTATCCATTTCCATTAACCCCATGGCAACTATTTCACGACGTCATTTCTGCTGGAAAAATCGGGGAAAACACGTGCAGGTTCTGCAATGACACTGTCTGACAATGCGCGCGGGATCGCCTTGATGTGCGGCTCGATGCTGGCGTTCACGCTGAATGACACGCTGGTCAAGGCGGTGTTGCATGACGGGATGGACCTTTATCAGGTCATCACGCTGCGCGGCGTTCTGGCCGTGGTCGGGCTGATGGCACTGGCCCTGCAGCAGACCGGACGGCTGGCGCTGTGGCCGGGCGGAGCAGACCTCGGCTTCCTGTCCTGGCGCACGGTGGGCGAGGTTGGTGCTACGTGGTGCTTTCTGGTGGCGCTGTCGCACATGCCCTTGGCCAACCTGTCGGCTATCATGCAGTCGTTGCCCCTTGTGGTGACGCTGGCGGCGGCAGTGCTGCTGCGTGAGCCGATCGGCTGGCGGCGCATTGCGGCCATCGTGGTGGGCTTTGTCGGCGTGATGATCATCATCCGGCCGGGGGCTGCGGATTTCGACCGCTGGTCGCTGCTGGGGCTGGCCTCGGTCGGGTTTGTGGTGCTGCGCGACTTGTCCACACGGCGGTTTTCCAGGGCGCTGCCCTCGACCACAGGGGCGATCTGGGCGGCGGCGGCGGTGTCGGTGATGGGGGTGATCGGGATCACGCAGCGCGGCTGGACGCCTGTGAGCGGGCTGGCCGGGGCCGAGATTGCCGGGGCGGCGCTGTTCCTGATCGTGGGCTATATCTGCGCCATCAAGGTGATGCGGGTGGGCGAGATCGGGGTTGTGGCGCCGTTCCGCTATACTTCGTTGCTGTTTGCCATCATTCTGGGCTGGCTGTTGTTCGGAACCCTGCCGGACCGCTGGACCCTGCTGGGCGGTGCCATCACCGTGGGATCGGGCCTGTTCATCCTGCAACGGCAGCGGCAGTTGAAGCGGGCGCAGAATGGCGGTTGAGGCGGCAGAGGACGGCAGGGCAACAGCGTGGTTCCTGTGGGGGTCCGCCATCTACTTTCTGATCCAGGCGCTGCAACGCATTCTGCTGGGCGGCACGCTGGAGGTCGACGAGGCCGAGATGGTGCTGCTGGCCGATGGCTGGCACTGGGGGTATGGCCCGCAGTTGCCCTTGTACAACTGGGCGCAGGTGCTGACATTCACGCTGTTTGGCAAGACGGTGGCGGGGCTTGCGCTGCTGAAGGGGTTGGTGCTGTGGCTGGCCGGGGCGGGCATGTGGTTCGCGATGCGCGCCGCCTTTGGCGGCGGGCGGGCGGCGGCGGCTGCGGCGCTGTCATTGGCCTTTCTGCCCAATGTCCTGTGGGAGTTTCAGCGCGCGTCGTCCCATTCCATTGCCTTGCTGGCGGCGGTGACCTGGACCCTGTGGGCGTGGTTCAGGCTGATGAGCCATCAGCGCGGGGCGGACTGGCTGCTGTTCGGGCTGATCTTGGGTCTTGGCGGCCTGTCCAAGGCCAATTTCTGGGCCGTGCCGGCGGGTCTGATCGTGGCCAGCATCGGGTATTGGCCCCGGCCCGTCGGCTGGCGCGGTCCGGTCATGGCGGCGGCGGTTGCAGCACTGATCGTGGCGGTGCCCTATGGCTGGGCGGTGATGAACCCTGACCAAAGCCTGGCCTCGGTGCACAAGTTCTATCAGCCGGACACGGGCCCTTGGCCGTGGCTGGCGGGCCTGGGGTTGCTTTCGGGCAGTGTCGTGGCGGCGCTTGCCTTGCCGGCGCTGATCGGCGGGGCGATCTGGGCCTTGGGCGCGCGCGGTCGGCTGGTCGGGTGGAGCGACGCCTCGCGCATCCTGTTGCGGGCGGCCGCGCTGTCGCTGGTCGTGGCGGCTGTGCTGGTCGTGGCCTTTGAGGTGACCAAGATTCAGGCGCGGTGGCTGGTGCCGGTCTATATCTTTGTGACGGCGGCAGTCTTTGCGCGGCTGGGGGCGTCGTTATCGCCAAGGGCGTTCCGCTTCATTCCCGTCATGGCGCTGGTCTGTGCCGGGGTCACGGTGCTGGGCATGACCCAGGTCCGGCTGGAAAGCGGGCGGACGGCCACGCTGGACCTGACCCCGTTGTCCTTGCTGGTGGACAAACTGGCCCCCGACCGCATCGAGGGCGACTATTTTCTGGCCGGCAATCTGGAAATATTGGAACCAATTCGGGACACGGCGGTTTTTGGTACAATGGCCCGGACTGGAGTGGAGGGGTCTGGCGCGGACGGACTGCGGGTGCTGAACCTTGGCCCGATGTCCGTGCTGCCGGCCGGGGTGCAGGTGCTGGATGCGGGGGAATTGGATCTGGGGTATCAGGGGGCACCAGACAAGCGATATCATGTGGACTGGCAACTGATCGGACTGTCCGGGGATTGACCGCGCCGAAATATCCTGTTCTTGGCCGACGCACTTGAGGCATTGATCTTGATACTGATTGGACCCAGCCGATGACGAATTTATCCGTCGTGATTCCGGCCCGAAACGAGGCCGATAACATCGTGGCCCTGATCGAGGCGATTGACCGCGCGCTGACACCGCACACGCCGTTCGAGATCATCGTTGTCGATGACGGATCGACCGATGACACCGCAGCCCGCCTGACCCGGCGCAGCGCCTCGATGCCGCATCTGCGGCTGTTGCGGCATGCCACCTCGGCCGGGCAAAGTGCGGCTGTGCATTCGGGCGTTCTGGCGGCGCGGTCCGAGATCGTGCTGACGCTGGACGGTGACGGCCAGAACCCGCCGGAAGAGCTGCCAAAGCTGGCCGCTGCCCTGTTTGCCGACACTGCGGGCCGGATTGGTCTGGTTGCGGGGCAGCGGGTGAAACGGCAGGACACCTGGTCCAAGAAGATCGCGTCGCGGTTGGCCAATGGCATCAGAAGCTGGATCCTGCAGGACAGCACGCGCGATTCGGGCTGCGGGCTCAAGGGATTTCGCCGTCAGGCCTTTCTGGCGTTGCCCTATTTCGACCATATGCACCGCTATCTGCCCGCGCTTTTTGCACGGGACGGCTGGCAGGTCGCCCATATCGATGTGTCGCACCGGCCGCGGGTGGCGGGGCGGTCGAATTATTCCAATTTGCAGCGTGGTCTTGTCGGGGTCGTCGACCTGATGGGCGTGGCGTGGCTTTTGCGCCGCCGCAAGAAGGCGAACCCGACGGAAGTGGGGCACTAGATGCACAGTGTGATGACGATGTTCGGGGCGGGTTCGACCTCTGATGTGATCTGGGTCACGGTCGGGCTTCTGGGGCAGGTGATGTTCACGATGCGGTTCCTGGTGCAGTGGATGGCCTCGGAAAAAGCGGGCAGGTCTGTGGTGCCGGTGGCGTTCTGGTACTTTTCCATCGCAGGCTCGCTGGTCGTGCTGGCTTACGGCATCCACAAGCTGGACCCGGTGATCATCGTGGGGCAGTTGCCCGGCTCGGTGATCTACAGCCGCAATCTGTGGCTGATCCGCGCAGAGCGGCGTGTTGGCAACTGAGCGGCCAACGCCATGGCTGAGCACGGCGCTGGCGTTGGTTGCCGCCGTCACGCTGCTGCGCTGGGGTCTGCTGTGGCTGAACCGCACCGATCTTTTCGTGGACGAAAGCCAGTACTGGCTGCAGAGCCGGCATCTGGAATGGGGGACCTATTCCAAGCCGCCTTTGATCACATGGTTGATCCGGGCCTCGACCGAGATCACCCGGTGCGACAGCCCGTTCTGCATTCGCCTTCCTGCTGCGGCGCTGCATGGCCTCACGGCGCTTATCCTGGGGGCGGTCGCCGCGCGGCGCTTTTCAGGCACGGCGGCGGTGCAGGTGACATTCCTGTATCTGACGCTGCCGTTTGCAGCCCTTGGCAGTCTGCTGATCTCGACCGATACGGTGATGCTGCCGTTCTTTGCCGCCGCGATTTACGGCCATCAGCGGCTGATCGAAAGCAGGCGGCTGTCGTGGGCCGTGCTGACGGGCATTGCGGTCGGACTGGCGCTGATGGCCAAATATGCCGCGATCTATGCGCTGCTGGGCATTACGATTGCCGCTGTCTTGCCGGGGGATGCGCGCATCGGTCCCAAGGCGCTTGCAGTCATCGTGGTGACCAGCGCTCTGATAATCCTGCCAAACCTGATGTGGAACGCCTCGCATCAGTTTGCGACGTTCTGGCATACGCTGGCCAATGTGGGCTGGGTCGCGACAGACAAGCCAAAGCCATATCCGGGGATCATGGGGGCGGTGTGGTTCCTGATCGGCCAGCTTGGGGTTTTCGGACCGATCATGGCAATGGCGCTGATGGCCGCTTTGGTTGGCACAAGGGGGCAGACCGGCCTGAAGGCGCTTGCCGTGGTGCCGCTGGTTGTCGTGATCGTGCAGGCGATGCTGGGCCGCGCCTATGGCAACTGGGCGGTCGCGGCCTATCTGGCGGGCAGCCTTCTGGCGGTGGACTGGTTCAGCCGCAATGCCCGCTGGTTCTGGGGCGCCGCTTTCATCAACATCGTCGTGGCCCTTCTGCTGCCGGTCCTGACGGTGTTCCCCGAAGTCGCGGTCCGGGATGGCCAGCCGGTTCTCGCCCGCTATCTCGGGCGGGCCGATCTGAGCCGCAAGATCCTGACCCTCGCCGCCCATGAGGGTAATGTGCCGATCGTGTTGGACCGTCGCGCCGTTCTGGCTGATCTTTTCTACACTGGCCGCAGCCAGAACATCAGGATCTACGCGCGGCCTCATGCCGGGTTCCCGGCCAACTACTACCAGCAGACGCATGCCTTGCCGCCCGGCCAGACCTCGCCCGTCCTGCTGGTTGGCGACCTTCCGGCGGCCTGTCAGCCGCTTGCGCCGACGGTCACTCTGGACGGGCGGGGCACCTATGAAGGGCAGAAAATAGCGGTGACAAAGGTCGACCCTTCCTGCCTGTTCCCGGCCACTTGAGCGCTGTTGACATCCCGCGCTCAACCCCCTAGAAGCCGCCTATCTTGCGAAGGGGTAAACCCTGAGAGCGGGATTTAAACGAACGAAGTGGTCATGATCCGGGCCTCAAACGCCCCGATCCTCTGAAATTCCACCGCACCGCACCCGGATGGGCGCGTCTGCGGTTTTGCGTTTTGTGATTCGCACAAGACGTGTCGAGAAGTGGCGCCTCAGGTCCGGGGCGAGTATTGACAGCGCCCAACTTGGGGGCAACACGAGGAACGTGAATGCCGACTATTCAACAGCTGATCCGCAAACCGCGGGAAGCCGTGATCCGCAAGTCCAAGTCGCAGCACTTGGAAGGTTCACCGCAAAAACGTGGCGTTTGCACGCGCGTTTACACCACCACCCCGAAGAAGCCGAACTCGGCCATGCGGAAAGTCGCCAAGGTGCGTCTGACCAACAGCTTTGAGGTCATCTGCTATATCCCCGGCGAAAAGCACAACCTTCAGGAACACTCTGTGGTTCTGATCCGTGGCGGTCGTATCAAAGACCTTCCGGGTGTGCGTTACCACATCCTGCGCGGTGTTCTGGATACCCAGGGCGTCAAAGAGCGTCGTCAGCGTCGTTCGAAATACGGCGCCAAGCGTCCGAAGTGAGGGTATAAAACATGTCTCGTCGTCACGCCGCTGAAAAACGCGAAGTTCTGCCGGACGCCAAGTATGGCGATAAGGTTCTGACCAAGTTCATGAACAACCTGATGCTGGACGGCAAGAAGTCCGTCGCTGAAGGCATCGTTTATGGCGCACTGGAACGGGTTCAGTCCCGTCTGAAGCGCGAACCGATTTCCGCCTTCCATGAAGCGCTGGAAAACGTCAAGCCGTCGCTGGAAGTGCGCAGCCGCCGTGTTGGTGGTGCGACCTATCAGGTTCCGGTCGAAGTGCGCACCGAGCGCCGCGAAGCGCTGGCCATCCGCTGGCTGATCATCGCTGCCCGCAAGCGCAACGAAAACACCATGGAAGAGCGTCTGGCCGCCGAACTGGCCGATGCCGTCAACAACCGTGGCACCGCTGTCAAGAAGCGGGAAGACACTCACAAGATGGCCGACGCGAACAAAGCGTTCAGCCATTATCGCTGGTAAGGTGGCATCATGGCACGCGACTATCCGCTGAACCGCTACCGGAACTTTGGTATCATTGCCCACATCGACGCGGGCAAGACCACCACGACCGAGCGTATCCTGTACTACACAGGCAAGACCCACAAGATCGGCGAAGTGCACGATGGCGCTGCGACGATGGACTGGATGGAGCAAGAGCAAGAGCGTGGCATCACGATCACCTCGGCTGCCACCACGACCTTCTGGCAGCGGCAGATCGACAGCGCCGACCTGTCCAAGGACGACAAGTACCGCTTCAACATCATTGACACCCCCGGCCACGTCGACTTCACCATTGAAGTCGAGCGTTCGCTGGCCGTTCTTGATGGCGCTGTGGTGCTGCTGGACGGCAACGCCGGCGTCGAGCCGCAGACTGAAACCGTGTGGCGTCAGGCTGACCGCTACAAGGTTCCGCGCATCGTGTTCGTCAACAAGATGGACAAGACCGGCGCCGACTTCTTCAACTGCGTGAAGATGATCGCCGACCGTACCGGTGCGGTCCCCTGCCCGATCCAGCTGCCGATCGGGGCTGAGGACAAGCTGGAAGGCATCATCGACCTGATCACCATGGAAGAGTGGGTCTATCAGGGCGAAGATCTGGGCGCATCGTGGGTGCGTCAGCCGATCCGCGCCAGCCTGAAGGCGGATGCGGACAAGTGGCGCTACAACATGCTGGAACTGGCCGTGGGTCAGGACGACGCCGCGATGGAAGCCTATCTGGAGGGCAATGAGCCCGACGAGGCGACGCTGCGCAAGCTGATCCGCAAGGGGACGCTGGCCATCGACTTCGTGCCGATCCTTGCCGGGTCCGCGTTCAAGAACAAGGGCGTGCAGCCCATGTTGAACTCGGTCATCGACTTTCTGCCCTGCCCTCTGGACGTGCCGGCCTATCTGGGCTTCACCCCGGGCGACGAGACGGAAACCCGCAACATTTCGCGCTCGGCTGATGACGACCAGCCGTTCTCGGGTCTGGCTTTCAAGATCATGAACGACCCCTTCATGGGCACCCTGACCTTTACCCGGATCTATTCGGGTCAAGTGAAAAAGGGCGATCAGATCCTGAACGCGACCAAGGGGCGTAAAGAGCGGATTGGCCGCATGGTCATGATGCACGCCAACAAGCAGGAAGAGATTGCTGAAGCCTTTGCGGGCGACATCATGGCGCTTGCCGGCCTGAAGGAAACCACGACGGGCGACACCTTGTGTGATGCCGCCAAGCCGGTAGTTCTGGAAACCATGACCTTCCCGCAGCCGGTGATCGAGATCGCGGTTGAGCCGAAGACCAAGGCCGACCAGGAAAAGATGGGCATCGCCTTGGCCCGTCTGGCCGCCGAAGATCCGTCCTTCCGGGTGGAGACCGACATCGAAAGCGGTCAGACCATCATGAAGGGCATGGGGGAACTTCACCTCGACATCCTCGTTGACCGCATGCGTCGCGAGTTCAAGGTCGAGGCGAATATCGGTGCGCCGCAGGTGGC
>JANMCI010000178.1:0-7957 GCA_031361245.1 Rhodobacterales bacterium | reverse complement strand
ACGACTGCTCAATCGGATAACAGAACAAAAGTAGTAAGTGAAGCGCTTCGTCATACCGAAATGCGATTGCAAGACCTTGAAGCCTTTGCAAGTAACGTCGATCGCAGAGCTACGGCATTTGCTGCAACTTCTGCAGCAGTAGCGGCAATTCTAATAGCAAATGCATCAAGGGCAACGTGGCCTATTGCTTTCTACGCAGTTGCATCCGCTCTGATCTTCTCGGGTATCTTGGCGACGTGGTCTCAAATGCCAAGGAAATTCGAAGTTCGCGGCCACTTTTGGAGGGATTGGGCGGGCCACGTTGAAACGGACGACTCACTTGTTGATGTTCTTATTTCGCAGGCGAAGGAAAATGACGTCAGGATTGACCTGAATGAGAAGGCGTTAGTAAAATCAGCCCGCATTATAAAATGGGCTTTCTATCTTTTCGTAAGTTCCCTTTGCTCCGCAATTGTCTTGGAGATTTGGCCGATCTTGAAAGGTTATCTTTGCAGGTAATTCCCCCTCACCCCGCCGCCTTCCCCAACACCTCCTCCGCCCACTGGTTCAAACTCTTCCCCGCCAGTTCCGCCGCGATCACCGCCCGGCGATGCACCTCCGGGTTGACCCTGAACATCATCTGCCCCGAATAGGCCCGCTGCGGCTCTTTCCCGATCTTGGCGCACATCTCCAGATAATCCTCGACCGCCTCATGGAACGCAGCACGCAAAGCTTCCACCGTGTCGGCATGAAAACTTACCCCGTCGCGTATGCCTGCCAGCCGGCCAAAGAAAATCCCGTCCTCGTCGTCATACTCGACCCGCGCCGAGTAGCCTTTATAGATCATCGTATTGCTCATGGGATCACCCCAATCCTTTCCAGAAAATCCCGCGCCTCGCGCACCTGATACCGTTTCGCTTCTTTGGCCGGATGAGGACGATGAAAGGTGCCGACCTCGCCGCCCAAGACAAACCGCACCCGCGACCCTCTGCCTTCGATGACCTGCGCCCCCGCAGCGATCAACAGGCCCTCAATATCCGCCCATGCGACAGTGCCCGACACCGGGTCAGTGTAAACCACTTCAAGCGTCCGGCGATGCTTGCTGTTCATGATTGCAATATGGCATTTGCTTGCGATAATTGCAAGCACAATAGCCTATTCCCCTCATAGACCCTTTGTAGGCGCAATGTATGCCCTTTGTAGGTCGTTCACCCCCCGTTAACACTCGCCGCCTTGCCCGCCCAGCGCCCGGTCGCCAGACACGCCGTCAGCAAATACCCCCCGGTCGGCGCTTCCCAGTCCAGCATCTCACCGCAAACGAACACCCCCGGCAGCGCGGTCAGTTCCAAGCCATTGCCAACGCTGGAAAACTTCACCCCGCCCGACACCGAGATTGCCTCGTCCAGCGGCCGTGGCCCCTGATGCCGCACGGGCAGCGCCTTGGCGGCCTTCAGGGGGTCCATGCCGCGGCCAAATTCCAGCGCCAGCGCCAGCGCCACCGGCGACAGGCCAAGCTTGCGCAGGCGGTTGGCAAAGGTCTCGCCGGGCTTCATCTTTTCCAGCCGTTCGCGGGCCTTGTGCTCGGACACATCGGGCAGGAAATCCAGCGTCAACTCGGCCCCCTCGCGCAGGTCGCGCGACACGGAATAGATCCCGCCACCCTCCAACCCCTTGGCCGAGATCACGAACTCGCCCAACTCGCGCTTGCGGCCCACGCACAGCGCCGCCCCTTTGACCGGCTGGCCGTAAAATTTGGCCATATAGGGCGACCAATCGACGTTAAACCCCATGTTCGCCGGGCCAAACGTCTCGATCTCGACGCCCGTTTCGGCCAGCCACGGCACCCAGGCCGCATCCGATCCCAGCCGCGCCCAACTTGCCCCGCCCAGCGCCAGAACCGTCACGCGCGGGCGCAGCACCTCCACCCCTTCCGGCGTCTGAAACGCAAACCCGCCGTCGGAAAACCCGGTCCAGCGCCAGCGGGTCCGCATCTCGACCCCGGCCGCCCCCAGCCGCGCCAGCCACGCCCTGAGCAGCGGCGAGCCCTTCATCGAGCGTGGAAACACCCGCCCCGTGGACCCCACAAACACCTCTTGCCCCAACCCCCGGCACCAGTCCATCACCTGTGACGGCCCGAAATCGCGCAGGCAAGGCATCAGCGGGCTGGAGCCGTAGACGGCCATGAACGCCTGAAAATTCTGGTCCTTGGTCAGGTTCAGACCCGATTTCCCCGCCATCAGAAACTTGCGCGCCGGGCTGGCCTTGGCCTCGCAGATCAGCACGCGCCGCCCGGCTTTCGCCAGTTCTTCCGCAGCCATCAATCCGGCAGGTCCTGCGCCAATGACCAGTGCATCAAGCGCCCCTGCTTCAAGCACTGGGGACGGCCTTCATGTGAACCACTCGTTGGGGATAGGGCATTTCGATTCCAGCCTCTTTCAGCGCGTTCCAGATCGCGAACATCACCGGGCTCATATACTTGTTCTTGCCGCCATCCACCCCGGAAACCCAGAATTCGACCGAAAAATCCACCGCGCTCTCGCCAAAGGCTTTCAGGGCACAGTCCGGGCCGTCCGGGACCTGCAGAATGAAGGGCAGCGCCGCCACCGCGCGCTCAACGATCGCGGGCACCGCGTTCATGTCGGTGTCATAGCTGACCGAGAACGCCGCCTCATAGCGGTTGGGCGAGGTGTCGGAGGAATAGTTGACGACGCGCGTGGTGATGAAATGCTCGTTCGGCACCAGAATCTGGCGGCCGTCAAAGGTTTCCAGCACACAGGCCCGCGCGGTCATCTTGATGATCTTGCCGGCCTCGCCGCCATCCAGCACGACAAAGTCGCCGACCGTGGTTTCCCCCTCGATCAGCAAGATGACGCCCGAGACAAAGTTGGCCGCAATCTGCTGCAAGCCAAGCCCGACGCCGACGCCCAGCGCCCCGCCCAGCACCGCCACCGCCGTCAGGTCGATCCCCATGATCGACATCAGCAGCAGGAAGGCCGCGCCAAAGATGGCCAGCTCCGCCGCCTTGACCGCCAGCTCGCGCGTCGCTGGTCGCAGCTCGCCCTGTTTCTTGATGTAGTCGGCACTTTGCCGGTTCGACCACGACCCCAGCCAGAACAGCAGCGATCCCGCGATGGCACCCCTTATCAGCGACAGGACCGAGAACTGGATATTGCCCAGCGCCACCACGGTTTCGTCCAGCTTGACCGTGATGTCGTCCAGAATGCCCAGCGCATACAGCGCCGCCACCGGGATCAGCACATAGCGGCCCAAGAGGTTCAGGAAACGGTCGGTCAGCACCTTGGACACGAACTGACGCGCGGCAAGGAACAGGAACACCCGCTTGCCAAAGGCGATGACCTCGCCCGATCCGAACAGCGACCGCGTGACCGTCTCGCCCCCCGCCGTCAGCGCATAGGCCAAGAGCGGCAACATGAGGGGCAGAAAGCGCAGCGCGAACAGGCGGCTGGTCGCGATCAGGCCGGTCTTGCCCTCGGGCGGGGTCAGCAGGCGGCGCAGCAGCGGCGACAGGCGGCCATCGGCCAGCCGCGCGATCAGGTAGGCCGCCGCCAGCAGGCCGAACTGCGACCATGCGGCGGGCGACAACAGCCAGCCCATGGCGATGCCGGCGGCCTGATCGAGCCACCCCACCGCCTTCTGGATCATGTCGGATTGATCGGCCATGTTCCCTCACCCCCGAAAGGTGACATGCCATTGTCTGCCCGGTCGGGCAAGTGTCACGCGGCGCTCAGGCGCGGCCGGAACTTGGGGACAGCGAAATCGGGTCTATCCCCATATGGCGCAGGGCACCCGTCCACTTGGCACTGTCCTTGGCCGAGAAGATCAATTCGTCCGCCGGGTCCGCCACCAGCCAGTCGTTGCGGGCAATCTCGGCTTCCAGTTGCCCGCCTCCCCAACCGGCATAGCCCAGCGCCAGCAGAGCCTGTTTCGGCCCCGCTCCCTGCGCTAGCGCCTCCAGCACGTCCAGCGTGGCGGTCATGCCAAGCCCGCTGCCCACTGTGGTGGTCGCACTGGTGCTGCGATAATCGTCCGAATGCAGCACAAAGCCGCGGCCGCGCTCGACCGGTCCGCCGAAATGCACGCGGATGTCGCGGCCGCTGCCTTGTCTGGTGATGTTCAACTGGGTGAGAAGTTCGGAAAAGCTGAAATCCGGCAGAGGTTTGTTGACGATCAGTCCCATCGCGCCGTCGTCGGAATGGGCGCAAATCAGGATGACCGATCTTTCGAATCTGGGGTCGCCCATCGCAGGCATGGCCACAATCAGCTTTCCCGACAGCTCCATCGAATCGCGCCCTTTCGTGACCTCGCCCAAGGATGATCCGAAGCCGGAAAGGGCTCAAGCCCCGAATATGTGTTCGGGGGGTTTCACGCCCAACCGCTTCACACCCCCGTCGCCGGAAAGTGAATTCCCACGACGCGTCGAGTTCCCTATGGTCGGCCCATGTTTAAACTTTGCCTCGCAGCCCTTCTGGCCCTGTCCGCCAGCCCCGCCCTTGCCCAGTCGCAGGACGAGGTGCTGGAGGCCACTCTGGTTCCGGGGTGGCAAATGACGAACGGTCACCGGATGGCGGCGCTGCATCTGACGCTGGCGCCGCATTGGAAGACCTATTGGCGCGCGCCGGGCGCAGGCGGCCTCCCGCCGCAGTTCGACTGGACCGGATCGCAGAACCTGCGCGGCGTGACCCTGCACTGGCCCAGCCCCGAGGTGATCATGCTGAACGGGGTGCAGAGCATCGGCTATCTGGATCAACTGGTGCTGCCCTTGGAAATCGCCGCCATCGACCCCGGTCAGCCGGTGGAGTTGCGCCTGCAGATGGACCTTGGCATCTGCAAGGACATCTGCATGCCGGCGGCTCTGACCTTGCAGGCCACGCTGACCGGGGCAGGGGCGCACGATGCCCGGATCGCCACGGCGCTGGCCAGCGGCCCGGTCAAGGCCGCCGCCGCCGGGCTTGGCGACATGGCATGCGACATCTCGCCCATTGCCGACGGTCTGCATATCGAGGCACGGATGGGTCTGCCGCGGCAGGGCGATCCGGAAACCGTGGTGTTCGAGATGGCGGACAAGTCGGTCTGGGTGGATGAGGCGTCCTCGCGTCGCGACAGCGGTGTGCTGCGCGCGGCCACCGATCTTGTGGCGCAGGGTGGCGAGCCCTTTGTGCTGGACCGCTCCGACGTGACCGTCACGGTGATCGGACAGGGTCATTCGGTCGAGATTGCGGGCTGCCCGGCGCCCTGAGCGTCAGCGCGCGATTGCCCGCAGATAGGCGGGCCGCGCCAGCATTCGGCCGTGAAATTCCGCCATGACCAGCATCGCTTCCGGGAACTTGGCGGACACGGCCCAGGTCAGGCAATGCGCCAGCAGGATATCGGGCACCGTCATCCTCTCGCCCATCAGGAAGGGTCCGCCAAACTGCCCGGCCAGCCGCGCCAGATTGCGCGCATATTCCCATTTCAGCGACGTCTTGATCTCTGGCAGTCGCATCTCAGCCGGCAGAATGAAGCTGTGGCGGGACGCGGTCCACAGCACCCCGTCGATCTCGTCGAGGATCAGACCGGTGAAACCGTCCTGCCGCGCCCGCTCCAGCGTGCCGGCGGGATGGGTGAACTGGCCATGCCGGTCGGCAAGATAGGTCAGGATCGCGGTGGAATCGGTCAGCGTCGCGCCGTCGGCAATCAGCACCGGCACCTTGCCCGAGACGTTGACCTGCGTCACCTCGTCCGACCGGGGCAGGGCGGGTTTGTGGTCATAGGGCTGGCCCAACTCCTCCAGCATCCAGATGACCCTGAGGGCGCGGGTCTTGGCGGAACCGATGACGGTATAACTCATTGCCTATCTCCTCATCAACGCGATGCGGATCAGCGCGCGTTCCATCACCGCCATTGCCGGCGCGCGCGAGGTTGACCGCAGCGTCAGGTCGGTCTCGACCAAAAGCCCCAGCGCCTGTTCCAGCGCCCGTCCGCCCCATTTCTGCGCCTGCGCCTGCATCGCCGGGCGGCGCGGCCCAAAGCCGAAGGTCCGCGCCATGCCCGCTGCCACACCGCCCGGATCGCAGGTCGCCGCATGCAGCGCGCGCATGTAGCGCAGGGTCTGGATGCACAGCGTCACCGCCTGCACCCCCTGGGCCTCGATCCGCCGCATCAACAGGCCGAGCTCCACCGCGTTCCCATCGACCGCCGCCGCCACCACGTCCAGCACATCGGCGTCCACCGTGCCGGGGGCCAGTGCCGCGACCTCGGACACCGTCAGGTCCGTCGCATCGCCGAACTTGTAAAGCGCGATCTTCTCCAGTGTCTGGCGGAAATCGCCCGGATCAAGGCCGCGCGATAGCGTCATCAGCTCGGTCATCGCCGCAGGCTCGATGGCGTTCAGCCCGGCCTTGGCCAGTAGCGCCTTGACCTCTTCGGGGCTGGGCGGATCGTCATAAAGCCCGATGCAGACCGCGCCAAGGTGCTTTTCGATCAGCGTCTTGAGCGTTGATTTCGCCGTCAGATTGCCCGCCGTGAGGACGATGGTTGCGTCGCCCGGCTTCCACTCCTTCAGCGCCGATGCGACCGGCTCGACCAGACCGTCGGTCGCATCCTCGACAAAGGCCACACGCGGGCCGGGAAAGAACCCAGCCGACTTGATGGCATCCAGAAGCAGCGCGCCATCGCGGCGCAGATCGGCCCCGGACATCCGGGTCAGCCGCATCTCGGCCTCGCCCTGCGGACCGATCAGGGCGGCAATCACCTCTTGCCGCCGGATCGCCACGGCCATCGCGTCGGCGCCAAAGATCAACAGCCCGGCGCGGCCCGGATCGGGCTTGGCCAGATAGCGGCTGGCCTCGGTCCCGGTCAGTTTCATGCCGGAAAACCGCCCGAGCCGGCCACCATCGCCGCGACCACCTGATCGGCCAGCAGTCGCATCAGCCGCCGTGCGGCATCCTGCTTGGCCGTAAGTCCGGCGACAGTCGAGCCGGTCGCGGAATAGGAGGTGAAGTTTTCCACCGTTCCCCCCGCCATGCGCACGCCGTCCGCCTTGCGCGTCAGTGTCCAGTCCAGCGCACCGGACAGATTATAGCGGGTGATCGCGCCTTCGCCGGTGATCCCCACCCCCTCGGTCGAGGTTTGCTGCGTATAGGCAAGGTCATAAAGCGCGCCAGAGGTCCGTCCCAGCCGCTCTTCGATCCGTGCGACAAAGTCATAGTCGGCTTGGGTCTTGGGGTCGGCTGCGCGCACCGTGCCCATCAGACCTTGTGCTGCACCACCAGTGCCAAGGGCAGGGGTAAAGCCGCAGCCGGCAAGGGCAAGCAAACCCAGAAGGGCGCGGCGGTTCAGGGTTGCGTGGCTTCCTGTGCTCGATTTGCCCAAAGCAAATCGAGCCGCGCCTGCCTGCCCCTCGGGCAGGCGCGAGTCCGCGCCCACCCCAGGCAGGCGCGGCTCGCCCTGCTTTTCCGGTGCAACATGGCCCGGTCGCTGCGTTGCCGTCGCCTTGAGGCTCCGGCAAAGGACACGGGTGACCTTCCACTGGAAGGTCACTGACCCGGTCCTGCGCGCTGCACCCAAGGCCTGTGGCGGTTGCAAAAGTTCCACGACATGCCCTTCCCCTCAGATCACCACGTTGATGATGCGCCCCGGAACCACGATCAGCTTCTTGACCGGTGCCCCCGCCAGAAACTTCAGCACATCCTCGTTCGCCAGCGCCAGCTTTTCAACCTCGCCCGCCGCCATGTCCTTTGGCACGCTGATTTCCGCCCGGCGCTTGCCGTTGATCTGGATCGGCAGGACCACCGTGTCCTCTACCAACAGGCCTGGGTCCGCCACGGGCCAAGGCGCCTGCGCGCACAGCCCCGCCCCGCCGTGCAAGGTCCAGATCGCCTCGGCGATATGGGGCGTCATCGGCTGCATCAGTTGCGCCATCGTGCGCATTGCCTCTTTCATCACCGCGGTCGAGCCAGTGGCGCGGGCCAGCGTGTTG
>JANMCI010000177.1:0-2177 GCA_031361245.1 Rhodobacterales bacterium | reverse complement strand
GGCAGCACCGCTTCCTTGACGCTGAACCACGGGGTTTTCGGATCGGCCAGGGTCAGCGGGTCCATCAGCGGCAGGGGGGTGTCAGGGCCCAGGCCCTGTGCATAAGGCGGGCGCATCGGGAAGTTCGACAACGGCTCACCTCCATCAGACGCGCTGCGATTGACGCGATGGCGCTGTCGGTCGCCTTGGCGACGAACGGCACGGTGCGGCTGGCGCGCGGGTTCACCTCCAGCACAAAGATGACCCCGTCCTTGATGGCAAACTGCACGTTCATCAGACCGACCACGTTCAGGGCAAGCGCCATCTGAACCGTCTGCTTTTTCAATTCCGCAACCGTTTCCGCACTCAGCGAATGCGGCGGCAGGCAGCAGGCAGAATCGCCGGAATGGACGCCCGCTTCCTCGATATGCTCCATGATTCCCGCGACATGGACCGATTTTCCGTCGGAAAGGGCGTCGACGTCCACCTCGATGGCGCCCGACAGATAGCTGTCCAGCAGCACCGGCGACGAGCCCGAGACCTGCACGGCTGTGGCAATGTAACGCTCCAGCTGGGCGTCATCGCGGATGATCTCCATCGCGCGGCCGCCCAGCACGAAGGACGGGCGGATCACCAGCGGATAGCCGACGTCCTGCGCCACGGCAAACGCCTCGTCGCGCGAACGCGCGGTGCCGTTATGCGGTTGCTTCAGATCCAGCTTGTGCAAAAGCTGCTGAAAGCGTTCCCGGTCCTCGGCCAGATCAATCGCGTCGGGCGTTGTGCCAAGGATCGGGATGCCTTCATTGGCCAGCGCCTGCGCCAGCTTCAGCGGGGTCTGGCCGCCGAATTGCACGATGACACCATGCAGCGTGCCGTTTTCCTGCTCGACCCGCAATATCTCCAGCACATGCTCCAGCGTCAGCGGCTCGAAATACAGGCGATCCGAGGTGTCGTAGTCGGTCGAAACCGTCTCGGGGTTGCAGTTGACCATGATGGTTTCATAGCCGGCGGCCGTCAGCGCATAGCAGGCATGGCAGCAGCAATAGTCGAACTCGATGCCCTGACCGATGCGGTTGGGGCCGCCGCCAAGGATGACGACCTTCTTGGCCGCCGAAGGCCGCGCCTCGCATTCCACATCGCCCATCGCCGGGACCTCATAGGTGGAATACATGTAGGGCGTCTGCGCCTCGAATTCGGCGGCACAGGTGTCGATGCGCTTGAAAACCGCGTGAACCCCAAGGTTGCGGCGGGCGCGGCGGACCTGCGCCTCTTCCCGGCCGGTCAGCTTGGCAAGGCGCGCGTCGGTGAACCCCATCGTCTTCAGTTTGCGCAGGCCGGTGGCGGTCACCGGCAGGCCCTGGGACCGTATCTGCGCCTCGGTGTCGATGATTTCGCGGATGCGCGACAGGAACCACGGGTCAAACGAGGTGATGGCGTTGATGTCATCGTTTGACAGACCGTGACGCATGGCCTGCGCGATCACCCGCAGCCGGTCGGGCGTGGCTTGCGACAGCGCTTTGGTGATGGCCGCGCGGTCCGGCGCGCCGGGGATGTCAATTTCGTCAAAGCCGCTCAGGCCGGTTTCAAGGCTGGCCAGCGCCTTTTGCAGCGACTCATGGATGGTGCGTCCAATCGCCATGGCCTCACCCACCGATTTCATCGCCGTCGTCAGGTTGGGCACAGATCCGGGGAATTTCTCGAACGCAAAGCGCGGGATCTTGGTGACGACATAGTCGATCGCGGGCTCGAACGACGCGGGCGTGACCTTGGTGATGTCGTTGTCCAGTTCGTCCAGCGTATAGCCGACCGCCAGCTTGGCTGCGATTTTCGCGATGGGAAAACCGGTGGCCTTGGAGGCCAAAGCGGAACTCCGCGACACCCGCGGATTCATCTCGATCACCACCATGCGGCCATCCGCCGGGTTGATCGCCCATTGCACGTTCGAGCCGCCGGTTTCGACGCCGATCTCGCGCAGCACGGCAATCGAGCCGTTGCGCATGATCTGATATTCCTTGTCGGTGAGGGTCAGGGCTGGGGCCACGGTGATGCTGTCGCCGGTATGCACGCCCATCGGATCGACGTTCTCGATCGAGCAGACGATGATGGCGTTGTCGGCCTTGTCGCGGACAACCTCCATCTCGAACTCCTTCCAGCCCAGAAGCGACTCGTCCACCAGCACCTGTGCGACCGGCGACGCC
>JANMCI010000160.1:0-21335 GCA_031361245.1 Rhodobacterales bacterium | reverse complement strand
TTGCCGGTGGGCGCAGCCACCCAGGTCATGGCGGGATCAAACCAGCCTTACGGCGATTGCAGGCAATCGCCTGCCGGCCAACGGATCGTCAGCGAGCCGCGGCGCTTGAGCGCTTCATCATAGGCGGGCCAGTTCCGGGTCCTGTAGGCGGGGGGTGTGGGTCTGCTCAGGCAGCACAGCTGCCACGCTGGATTCACGAGATGAATCCCTCATGCGATTTGTGCAACAGAGACCCTACCGGCGCAGCGAGACACCTTCGGTAGTAGCAATCTTTTTT
This sequence comes from Rhodobacterales bacterium, assembly GCA_031361245.1. Taxonomy (GTDB): domain Bacteria; phylum Pseudomonadota; class Alphaproteobacteria; order Rhodobacterales; family Rhodobacteraceae; genus Stagnihabitans. Next base: position 21,058 of record JANMCI010000160.1, on the reverse strand, counting down.
GGGAGGGGGAGTGAATTCGTTGGCCAATAACCAACAGAAGATCCGGCGAAAGCTGCGCAGATTTGACCACGCAACTGCGTCCGGTGATGTCAGCAAGAGCTGTCGATACTTCGGGAACGGCAGGGCGATGGCGCCTGTGTATCATGCCCTGGGCGAGGCCTAATCGACGGACAGGAGATTGAGGAAACACAAACATCAGAACCGCACGCCCGAGGAGGTTCAGTCCGGGCTCGTGCAGGGTCAGAATTACAGCGGGTTGGCGACGGGGCTGGCGTCTCAGGCTGGCCACCATGTGCATGCCGGGCAGTTCCACCGGACGAAAATTGCCTTGAAGCACTGAAGGGCTATGCCGGGGGCGCCCTTGGGGATATCCGCTAACAGTCTGACGAGGTGGTTGCGGTTAGCATCGCCACCACCATCGTGGAAGGCTTTTGCGTCGGCACACGCGGCTGGCCGGGAAACCATGTGATCGAAACACAATCTGGGCAACGCTGGTGCAGATCGAGATCCTCACCGACGTGCCTTCCGAAATCGCAGTGGTCGACTGCGGTCAACTCGGCCATGACGTTGAAACCACCCGCAAGATATTGAACCACATCTGGGCACTTCCTGCCGCTATTCTGGGCACTTGCGGGCTGCATTGCCCAGCTCAAACGCGCCCAGCAGCGCACGATTGCTGACTGAAACGACTGTTCAGGGCGGATTTATTAAGCGTCAAAGCTTGATCGCAGTGGTTTTGGCCAGTGCTAAGAGACAGAAGTTCAGCCAAGGGGACGGGATTTCAGGGTTGCGCGGAATGCGTCCAGCTCAGCCGGCGTCATTTTCACGACATGTTTGTCTTCTGGATAGGCAGATGACGCCACATCGGCGATGAACTCGCGAAAGGCCGCAACACGCTCGTCCTGAAGCCGGTCATATTCGGCGGCGAAGTTGCGGTAGACTTTGGAATGTCGGGGCATATGGCCGCGATTGGTCCCAAGGATGTCTTCTGCGAACAGATATTGCGCATCGCAACCGGGGCCCGCCCCCATGGACCAGAGCAGGATCCCCACCCGGTGGCTGATTTCGCTGGCAACCTCCACCGGCACCACTTCGATTTCCACCGCAAAGGCCCCGGCCGCCTCATAGGCCCTGATCTCATCCAGCAGGGCCATCGCCCCTTCCGCCGTCTTGGCCACGGCTTTCATGCCTCCGGTCCAGGTCGCGCGGCTGGGCACAAGGCCGACATGACCCACCACCGGAATATGTTCCCGCGCCACATGCTCGACCGTGCCAAGCCCGCCCGAACAGTAGACCGCATCCGCTCCGGCCAGCATGACCTTGCCGGCCCAGCGCAGATAATCGTCGCGGGTTCCCGCCTCGAGATGGGTGACGCCGGTCATGGAAAAGAGCGTGGGCGCCACCTCGCGGTAGCGCGGATGCGTGACGAGGTCGGCGGGCACCGAGACGATGTCGATGCCGGCCTGTTCGGCGGCTGAAGCCTCGTCCAGGGTCATCACGCGCAACATGGTCAGCTGGCCCTTGCCCTTGAGCGCGCGCAGGTCGGCAATGGTGGGTTTCTTGCGAGTCATGGGCTGGTCCTCAGGCGCCGGGGCGGGCGATGTTCAGGCTGTGGAATTCCTCGCGGTAAGGCCGGGCTGTGGGTGGCAGCTCTTTGCGATAGGCATATTCCGGATCGATCCTTTGTTGACGGAGCGAGGCCAGGACCTCGCGGTAACCGTCAAGGATCGATGTATTGGGCGGCGGCAGGTCGTTCTTGATCAACTCATGCAGACGCGGCAAGGCGTGGTAGGGCACCATGGGGAACATGTGGTGTTCGACATGGTAATTCATGTTCCAATAGATATAGCGGCTGATCGGGTTCATGTAGACAGTGCGCGAATTCAGGCGGTGGTCCAGCACGTTGTCAGCCAGCCCCGCATGTTGCAGATGGCCACACATCACCATGTGCCAGCAGCCGTAAGTCCGCGGCAGACCAATCAGCATGAGCGGCAGCCAAGACCCCATAGCAAGCGCAATGGCAATCGTGACCGCATGGATCGTCATGTGAACGCGGGCGGCAAAGACGGTCTTGTTCCATTCGCTTTCCGGAATGAAGTCTTTCTCGTCGGGTGTCAGCAGCCCGGCAGCGTTCAGGGCCACGACCTTGAGCGACCTGAAAGTACCGATCACGTCAAAAAAGGCGAGCACGGCCAAAAGGGTTTTCGGCGGGCGCATCCAGGCGATTTCGGCGTCCCGTCCGACGATATAGGTGTCGGTGTGGTGGCGGGCGTGGCTCCACCGCCATGTCACCGGATTGCGGATAACCATGAAGCTCGCGATGTTGTAGATAACGTCGTTCATCCAGGCCGTGCGGAAGGCCGTGCCATGGCCGCATTCGTGCCAGCGGCTGTCGCAGGACGAACCGTAGATCACGCCGTATACCAGGAAGAAGGGCACGCAGGCCCAGGTGCCCCAGTAATGGATGCCGCCCCAGGCGCCGCCGATCAGCAGGATGAACCAGATCACTGTGTCACGGATCGCCGGGCCATCGGTGCGTTTCATCAGGTCCTTCATCACGGCGCGGGGTACTTCTGAGTGATACCATTCCGCCGAAGCGAGGCCGATTTCCACGGCACGGCGGCTGTCGGCGCCGACAAGGCTGTAATCGCGTTGTCCCACAGGGATGGCTGTTGCTGTCATGGCTGGCTGCGCCTTTGATGGCTGGGAGGTGGTCATGCGGCCCGTTCCCAGGTGAGGGACATGGCCGCGCTGAGGGTGGCGCCCGAAGCGAGGATGGCAAGGCCGGGCTGTCCGGGCAGGTTGTGGGCATCGACGGGATGCGAGACAGGCTCGAAGCAGAAGTAGTCCGACGACGCCGAAGGGGAATAGAGCAGGACCGTGTCCAGTCCCGTGGCCGACAGTCTGACCGACAGTCCCCGCTGCACGATTTGCGCGGACCCGTCCCAGCCGGAAAAGCCCATGTTGATCCAGTGATCGGGCAGGGGGGCCGGGGTCGTCCACTGGTCGGAATGGGGCAGGGGATGGTCGCTTGCCGGCAGGTGTTCGGGCGTCTCGGGCCACTGACCCTTGGCGACAAACTGCACCCGCGTCGCCGCATCCCGCGGGAACCACGGATGCAGGCCCAGACCATACGGCAGAGCCGTGTCGCCAAGGTGGGTGACGCTGAGCCGGGTCCTGAGCGCGCCCCGTGTCAGGCTGTAGCTGACGCGGGCCGCATAGCGGAAGGGGCCGATGTGCCCGTCGGGCAGGATAAGGTCGGCCTCGGCCGCCGAAAACCGCGCGATCTGCCAGGCCCGCTGGAACGCGTCGCCATGGATCGGAAAAGGCTCGCCGGGCAGGTTGCAGGCAATGGGATGAAACTGGCCATCGAAGGCAAAGCCACCTTTGGAAATGCGGTTTGAAAAGGGGATCAGCAGGTTGCAGGCCAGTGCGAATGGGCCGTCCTCGGCCCGACCCGACCATGGCCGCAGCACAGGCTGACTCTCGGACCACAAGCCCGCAAGTCCGGCGCCCATCTGGGGCAGGATCATGGCCTTGTCACCCCCGCAGGTCAGAGCGATCATTCACCACCCCCCGTCGATGCCGATGTTCTGTCCGGAAATCATCCGAGCGTCATCTGAGGCGAGAAACACGGCAAGGTTTGCGACATCCTGGGGCAGAATGCGGGACTTGAGGCTTTGGTGCTTCAGGATGAACTGGCTGTATTCTTCCAGCCGGTCGCCAAAGACCCGGTTCTCGGCCTCGGATACCACGGCGCCCGGGGCGATGGCATTGACGGTGATGCCATGGGTCCCAAGTTCGCGCGCCAGCCCTTTGGTCAGGCCCAGCAAAGCGCCCTTGGAGGCGACGTAAGGCACGTAGCCGTCCCATTGGCCGTTCAGCGTCAGCGAGGTGAGGTTGATGACGCGGCCCCAGCCTCTGGCCTTCATCGCGGGCGCGCAGGCCCTGGTCAGGGCGAAGGCTGCCGAGGAATTGATGCGGATCTGGACTTCGTATTCTTCCAGGCTGAACTCCTGAAACGGCTTATTGATGATGAGGGCGGCGTTGTTGATCAGGATGTCGAAGGGGCCGGCGGCGGTCACTTGCGCCTGAGCCCCGGCCAGATCGTTCAGGTCGACACCAAGCCAGCCATGACCAGCGGGTGGCAAGGCCGAGGGGCGGTCAAGCACGGTGACGCGCGCCCCTGCGGCGGCAAAGGCTGCGGCAAGCGCGGTTCCGATGGTGCCGACGCCCCCGGTGACCAAGGCATGTTTTCCGGTCAGGTTGATCATGGCATCACAGCATCTCCGAGACTTCCTCGATTGAGGTTTCGGACACGGGCTTGTCCAACACGATCTGACCCAGGGCCATAGCGACGATGCGGTCGCAGCAGGCAAAGACGTGGTGCATGTTGTGGCTGATGAAGATCGAGGTCACGCCCTGCGCCTTCAATCCCTTGACGAAGCCGATCACCTTGGCGGTTTCCTTGACCGAGAGGTGGTTGGTCGGCTCGTCCAGGATCATCACCTTGGATTTGAAATGCATGGCGCGAGCAATGGCCACGCCCTGGCGCTGACCGCCGGACAGTTCGCCCACCAGCGCATCAGTTGAACGCAGGTGCAGGTCGACATCGGCGATGGCCTTGACGCTGTCGTCGCGCATCTTCTTTTCGTCGAGAATTCCGATGCCGCCGATGGACCATTTCAAGGGCTCGCGCCCGATGAAGACATTGCGCGAAATCGACATCAGGGGGACCATGGAGTTATACTGGTAGATCGTCTCGATCCCCAGGCCCATGGCGTCCTTGGGGGTGCGGATATCGACCTCTTGCCCCTCGACCAGAACGTCGCCGTCGTCCTGATGATGCAGGCCCGACAGGATGTTGATCAGGGTGGATTTGCCCGCGCCATTGTCGCCCACCAGCCCAAGGGCCTGGCCACGCTCGACCTTGAGGCTCACGCCCTTCAGGGCATGAACGCCGGAATACCATTTGTGCAGATTGCGGGTTTCGATGATCGGTGCGGTCATTTGTCGGTCTCCACCTTCATGGAGCGGCCCCGGCGGCGCAGCCACGAGTTGCCGACGACGGCAAAGATGGTAAGGGCGCCGATGGCGAATTTAAACCAGCTGGCGTTGACCTGGCTCATCACCATGCCATTGTCGATGACGCGGATCAGCGTGGCGCCGATCAGGCCGCCAAGGATCGAGCCGATGCCGCCCGCCAGCGACGTGCCGCCGATGACGGCGGCGGCGACGGCCTGCAACTCCATCCCCTCGCCGATGGAAGGCAGGAAAGAGTTCAGCCGCAGCGACTGCACCATCCCGGCAAAGCCCGCCAGAACCGAGCAGATAATGAAACAAGCAATTTTAACCTTGCCGGTCGGGATGCCCATCGCGGCAGCCGCTGGCAAAAAGCCCCCGGTTGCCCTGACCCAGTTTCCGAAATTTGTGCGCGCCAGCAAGAGGGCGATCACGATAGCGATCCCGGCGAACCAGATCACGGAGGCGCGGATCAGGCCGCCGTCATCGACAAAGCCGACAAAGATCCAGCTTGGCACCTCGCCTGGCCGGATGCGCGGGGGAAAGCCGCCTGACACTACGACTGTCATGGACCGTGCCATGAACATCATCCCGAGCGTGGTGATGAAGGAGGGAATATCAAATCGGATGGTAATCCAACCGTTCAGAAAGCCGATGACCGCGCAAAGCCCCAAGCCCACCATCACCGCAAGCCAGAACGGCATGCCGCCTACAATAAGCACGGCCATCGTCATCGGCATTAGGGCAAACACCGATCCGACCGACAGGTCAAACTCGCCGCAGATCATCAAAAGCGTTACGCCGACGGCCACCAGCGCAGTCTCGGGCAGAAGGCCAAGGATGCCACGGATGTTGTTGACCGACAGGAACACATTGTCAGAGCGGATCTGAAACAGCAGGGCCAGCAAGATCAGCAATATGGCACTGACAAGTTCCGGCTTCTGGAGCGAAAGCTTGAAGAGGCGGCGCATCGGGCGGGTTGTCCTTGTTCAAGATGGGGCCGGCGCGAAGTTGAAACCCGCGCCGGCCGATGTCAAACCCTCAGCGCAGGCCCTTTTCGGACAGCTCGCGCACGGCGGCCACGTCCTTGGGATAGACCAGTGCCTCGCCCGTGTTGACGTCAACCGGCGACAGACCCACGTTCTTGGCCAGATAGACCATCATCACCGGCAGGAAGCCCTGCTCATAGGGCTGCTGGTCAACTTCGACCTGGATATAGCCCGAGTCCATCTCGTCCAGCACGACCGGCACCAGATCAAAGCCGCCAAGCAGAACCTTGCCCGGCGCAATACCACGATCGCGCAGCACGCCCGCAACCCCGGCATGCCAGAAGCCGGTGTCGAAATAGGCGTTGGTTTCGGGATGCGCGCTGAGATAGGCGCCGACCCGGTCTGCCGTGATGGCAAGGTCGGTGCCCGAGTCGATCTTTTCATAGGTGATGGCTCGGTCCGGATTGGCCTTGATCATCTCGTCGAGGAAGTTCGTCACGCCAAGGGCGCGCGTTTCGGACCAGTTCTGGCCGGGGCCGGAGACGCCGACGAGGATGTGCAGCGGGCCTTCGGCAGGCATGTTGGCCCATTGGGCGCGCGCCAGACCATAGCCGGCAGGCTCAAAACCCTGACCGACGAAGGCCTGCCGCGCATTGCCGGCCGCCCCTTCCAGATCGTCCACATTCGAGGCGATCACGATGATCCCGGCATCGCGGGCACGCTTGATCACATCGTCAAAGGCCGTGTTGTCGACGATAGAAGTGATCAGCGCATCGGGGCCACGAGCGATGGAGGCCTCCATATTCGCGACCTGCTCGGGGATCGAGCCATCGGTCTGCACATAGACCATTTGGCAATTGGCCGCGAGCTTGGCGCAGGCATCCTCGTACCCCTTCTGCACCGCTTGCCAGAAGGTGTTCGATGCGCCCGAATGGACAGTGAACACGATGTCCAGCGGGTCTTGAGCGACCGCAGCAGTCGAAACGGTCGACAACAAGGCCGCGATGGCCAGTCCCTTGAGTTTCTTCATCTTTTGCTCCTCCCATGAAGCAGGTTGCGGTCTTGTCAGACCGTGGTTGCGTCGGATGTCTTTCGCGACGTTGTGAAGGCCCGGTCGAGGTCGGGATGCAGGTCCATCCCCAACCCCGGTCCGGGCGGAACCGTAATCATGCCGCCCTTCACCTCGGGCAACGCGGTGACGAGATCGCGGTACCAGGTGCGGTAGAAGGCGCGCACACTTTCCTGGATCAGCGCATTGGGCGCGTTCAGGGACAGATGGGTGCTGGCGCACAGGACCACCGGCCCCGTGCAGTCATGCGGTGCCACGGGCAGATGCCACGCCTCGGCCATCGAGGCGATCTTGCGTGCCTCTGACAGCCCGCCGCACCACGAAAGGTCCAGCATGACCACCCCCGCCGCCCCGGTTTCCAGAAGGTCGCGGAACCCCCAGCGCGTGGCCAGCGTTTCCGAGGCCGAGATCGGCGCGGGCGACACTTCGGCATAGCGTTTGAGGCTGCCGAGACTGTCCATCTTGATCGGGTCTTCGTGCCAGAAGGTCTTATACGGCGTCAGCGCCCGGGCAATCTGCATGGCCGGCAACAGCTGCCACATCGAGTGAAACTCGACCATGATGTCCATCTTGTCGCCAACAGCCTTTCTGATTTTCTCGAACGGATCCAACGCTTTGCGGATATCCGGTGCCGAGATGTACTGACCGCGTGACAATTCCGCCGCCCGGTCAAACGGCCATATCTTCATGGCCGTGATGCCCTCTTCCAGCAAGGAATTGGCGAGTTCGTCGGCGCGGTTCTTGAAGCCGTTCAGGTCATCAAAGTCCTGGCTGTCGCCGATGCCGTAATTGGCCGTAACCTGTCCCATGGTCTTCTTGACATATTCGGTTCCGGCGCAGGTGTTGTAGGTTCGGATTTCCCGGCGGGTGAAACCACCCAGAAGCTGCGCGATTGGCTGGTTCATCGCCTTGCCGAACAGATCCCACAGGGCGATGTCAAAGGCCGAGTTTCCGCGCATTTCCGCCCCGGACGACCGAAACCCGAGATAGCCAACCAGATCGGCTGCCAAAGCATCAATCTGCAACGGGTCCCGCCCGATCACGCGCGGCGCCAGATATTCATGGACATGAGCCTCGACGGTCGCGGCGCCAAAAAACGTCTCGCCCAACCCGGAGAGCCCTTCATCGGTGTGAACCTGCAGCCAGATCAGGTTTGGACGCTCGGCGATGCGGATGGTTTCAAGCGCGGTGATCTTCATGACAACCCCGCTGTCAGCAAAGCTCGCACGCTTTCGTCGAAATGCAAGGTCATTGCGACCACGGCCTGTTGCGGATCGCTTGCCACTACGGCCCGGGCAATGTCGACATGGGTTTCCACCATCAGATTGCGCGATGCCTGGGTGGGCCGGCTTTTCCAACCGATGGGCCAGGTCTGCCGCGTGATGCCCTGAAACGCCCCGATAAGCAGCGAATAGACGGGATTTCGCGATGCCCGCGCCAAGGCGGTGTGAAAGGCCAGATCATGTTCCATCAGCGCGGCGGGGTCATCAAGACTGCCCTGCATCCGGGCCGAAAGGTCCAGGATCTCCGTCGCCTCTGCATCGCTGCGCCGGATCGAAGCCAAGGTGACGATACGGGTTTCGATGGTGCGGCGCACGTCATAGATCTGCTGGATATTGATCTGGTCGGTGTGAACGCCGTGTTCGATCATCAGCGACATAGCACCATGATCGATCTGCGCCACCGTCGCCCGCTTGCCCGTCGCCAGTTCGATGATGCGCATCGCGGCCAATGAGCGAAATGCCTCGCGCACCACGGTGCGGGAGACGTTCAGCTCTTTGGACAAGATCGATTCTGAGGGCAGCCTGTCCCCTGGCATCAGGTCCTTCTCGCGGATATGCCGCGAAATCGCGCCGATGGCGCTCCCAACCAGCCCGGTGCTGCCGACCTGTCCCAAACCGAATCCCCCAAACCTGTCAGACAGGTTTTGCTTGAATTGCATTTAGGAGACGCGCATCTTGGCTGTCAACGGATTCGTGACGAGGCGGAAGATGGACGTCAAACTGGTCCTAGCGGCCCAAGATGTGGTGGGTGAAAGCGCGGTCTGGGATGACAGGCGCGGGCGTCTTGTCTGGGTCGATATCATCGGGCGGCGCATCCATGCTCTTGACCCGGCCAACGGCAGTCATGAGGTCTGGCGGCTAGGGGGGCGGCCCACATCGATTGGCCTGCGGGCGGACAGCGGAGCCATTGTGGGGATGGAACGGCAAATCTGCCTTTGGGACTGGCAAGGTCAGCCGATGCCGGTGATCGAAGTGGAGCCTCAGCTTCCCGCCAACCGCCTGAACGAAGGGGTTGTGGGTCCGGACGGGGCCTTCTGGATCGGCACAATGCTGAACAATATCGACGACGATGACAGCCCGCGTGATATTCCCGCTGCGACGGGCACGATTTATAGATACACCGCCGATGGCGTTTTGCGCCGGGTTTGCGACGACGTCTTTGGCATCACCAACACGCTGGCTTTCCCGAAAGATGATCTGTTGCTTACGGCCGATACGCTGGCCAACACGATCTATGCCTACAGTATCGGCAAGGGCGGGCAGTTGTCGGAGCGCAAATCGGTCTTGGCGGGGTTTCCGCGCGGCTTGCCCGATGGCTCCTGTCTGGACGCCGAAGGTCGGCTATGGACGGCACGGGTGGCTGGCGGCAGCTGCCTGACCTGCATCACGCCTGACGGACGGGTCGAGCACGTGGTCGACCTTCCCTGTACGTGGCCCACCAGTTGCACTTTCGGCGGCCCCAACCTCGGCACGCTTTACGTAACATCGGCACGCTTCACGATGTCGGCGGATCATTTGGCCGCGAACCCTCACGAAGGCGGCCTTTTCGCCGTCGATGTCGGAGTAAGGAGCAGGCCTGCTCATCGGTTCGGAGTAGTCCAATGAAGATCGTCGATCTGCGCGCCACCACGGTTTCGGTCCCTCTGGAGGCACCCCTGCGCCATGCCAACGGCGCCCATTGGGGCCGCTTTATCCGCACTATTGTCGAGGTGGTTTGCGATAATGGTGTCGTGGGCCTGGGCGAAATGGGTGGAGGCGGTGCTTCGGCTGAAGGGGCCATTCTGGGGCTGAAGTCCTATCTTCTTGGTCATGATCCTTTGCAACTGGAACAGTTGCGGTGGAAGATCATGAACCCGGTTGGCAGCCTGTACAACGCCCGCGCCCAGTTGCATGCCGCCGTTGAAATGGCCTGCATGGATGCGGTGGGCAAATCCCTTGGCATCCGCGCCTGCGACCTTCTGGGCGGAGCACTGCGTGAAGAGATTCCTTTCGCCTCGTATCTTTTCTTCCGTCACCGCGATGCAAATACCGGCAAGGGTGGCGAGACAACGGCCGATGAGATGGTCGCCCACGCCCGCGACCTGAAGGCTCGTCACGGCTTTGCCACTCACAAGCTGAAAGCCGGGGTCTTTCCGCCGGGTCATGAGATCGAGGTTTACCGCGCCCTCGCCGCCGCCTTTCCGAATGACCGATTGCGCATCGATGCCAACTCGGTCTGGACGGTGGAAGAGGCGATCCATGTCGGCCGCTCAATCATTGACCTGAACAACGACTATTTTGAGGATCCGTGCTGGGGTCTGGAAGGCATGCGCCGCCTGCGCCAATTCGTGCCGATCCCGACGGCTACCAACGCTGTTGTGGTGAATTTCGAACAGCTGGCGCAATCGATCCGGCAGGATTTGATCGATGTCGTCCTTTTGGACACCACCTTCTGGGGCGGACTCAGGCAGGCCTATAAGGCGGGGACGGTGCTGGAAACCTTCCAATTCGGCGCCTCGGTGCATTCCTCGGGCGAGCTTGGCATCCAGCTTGCCTCAATGCTGCATCTGGGCGCAGCGCTGCCCAACATCGGCTTTGCGGCCGATGCGCATTACCATCACCTTTTGGGCGACATCATTAAGGGCGGGCCGTTCCGCTATCAGAACGGTCGTATTTCTCTGCCCAAAGGTCCGGGCCTGGGGGTGGAACTGGACCGCGACAAGGTGGCCGAATATGTTGAGCATTACCGCCGCCACGGCGGCTACGCCTATGACCGCGATCCCGCACGCCCAGATTGGTATTCGATCTTCCCCGAGCGGAATTTCGCTGACCCGACCAAGGACGTCCTTTCTATGTGATTGATCGCCTCGGAAGGTGGCGACTGAGCCTTATCGCAAATCTGGGCTTGTCAGAAGAGTTTGCGTCATGCGCCCTGGAACCCGGCCCAGCTTCGCCGGTTGACCCGGGGCTCCCTTCCGCGGCTAAGATCGGTCTGGTGGTCTTCCATTTGGCCGCGCTGATGTACGCCCGCTCTCGCGGCACAACATCGAGGAAATTTTGCATAAGATCGGTAGCGAGATCTGCCATGATCCCGTTCGGTTTCGCTGAAAGGAGCTTGGGCCAAGCTTGCAGTCAAAGCAAATTGGCCCGTTTGAAATTCAGTCCGAAGTAAATCAACATCGTACGGCCCAGAGAAGGTTCGACGCCAGTCCCGTTTCCACCGCCACTTGCCCCAATGCAACGCTTCTCCGCCCAGCCCGCCGGGCGAATTTTGTCGTTATATTCGGGGGTTATAGGTGGAAAGCTGAACACTCCGCCCCCAGTGATCATGCCGGAAATGGACCGATCCGGCTATTCTCTCTCTGAAGCTGACGACTGCGCTGATTTAGCGTTCAGCTTTAAGTATCTGACTTTTAATAAGAAAATACGCCGCCGGTTTTGGCGGTTTGTGGAATCCGCTCGCCTATCGGAGGCGACTGGCATCGAATTCCTACCGCGGTCACGCATCTCAAAATCGTCCTCTTTCATTTCGTTCTCACGGTTACCAAGAGCCAATGCCTGGATCGATCCTCGTGTCCGTCTTTTGGCGGAGCGGAGTGGGTTCATCCAGTCTTGATCTGGCAAGCATCGACGTCCTCGGCCCATTTCGGACGTTCGGACGCAGTTTTTGGGGCGAGGCCGCATTCCCCAAAGCCGTCGCTCAGACTATCGACGGCGGGACCTGGTGGCTCCCCGAAGGTCTGTGATGGACGCTTCATTCCCGATGACGTGCATAAAAGGCCCCCTGCGGATTGCCGATGGCCGGGGCGCGCATGAAACCACCATGGCACCTTGGGGTGCCGTGTTGGACCAAGCCAGCTTGTCGCGTGCGGCAAGCTGGCCGGAAGGCGCACTGGCCTTTTGCCGCGAGAAATCTATTCTCCACATCAAGGCACGTGCTGCAATCCTTCGTCCATTCCGGTTGCGCGAGATACTGGCAATCATTGCGGCGACCACAAACCATCTTGCAGCTACAGCCAGCGCCTGGCTTCCTGACTTGACTTGAGAATTGGGCAGGGAGAGGGCCAGAACAGCGCCATGCGGCTAGAAATGGCAACGCTGTCATTGCGCCTTGCAACGAACAGGCCTAAGTGCGGATTAGCCGGTCGCGGTGATCGTGAGATGGATTGTCGGATCGAGCGCGGCAGTGGGCATTGGGCGGGATGGCCATGTGCCATAGCTTGCTGGTGGTGAGCAGGGATGGACCTGCCACCTTCTGATCGGGTTTCGTAAAGGAAGCGACCATGACCAAACGTATCGTTTTCACAGGTGGCACGGGTAAGGCGGGGCGCGAGGCCGTGCCGCATCTGCTGGCCAAAGGCTATGATATTCTGAATGTCGACCTGAAGCCGCTGAACCTGCCCGGCGTCAACACCCTCATCACCGATCTGACCGATGGGTCCCAGACGTTCAACGCGCTGACCGCCCATTTCGGGCTGGACCATTATGCCGATGGCAAGGCACCGGGGCCAGTCGATGCGGTGGTCCATTTCGCGGCGATCCCGCGGGTGGGAATTGAGCCGGACAACAAGACCTTTCTCGCCAATGTCGCCTCGACCTACAACGTCATCGAAGCGGCGATGAAGCTGGGGATCCGGAAGGTTATCGTTGCCTCGTCTGAAACCACGTATGGGGTTTGCTTTGCTGAGGGCGATAAGGATTATCATTCCTTCCCGCTGGACGAAAACTATGACAGCGACCCGATGGACAGTTATGGCTTGTCCAAAGTGGTGAATGAAAAGACAGCCCGCGCCTTTGCCATGCGGTTTGGCGCGGATATCTATGCCCTGCGGATCGGCAACGTGATCTCACCGCAAGACTATGCGAACTTCCCCGGCTATCTGGCGAACCCACCCAGCCGCAAGCGCAACGCCTGGAGCTATATCGACGCCCGTGATCTGGGCGAGATTGTGCATCTGTGTCTGCAGAAAAACGGCTTGGGCTATCAGGTCTTCAACGCGGTGAATGACACGATCACAGCCAATCTGCCTACCGAACAGTTCCTTGCCAAATACGCGCCAAACACGCCGATCAACCGCAAGATGGGGCAATGGGAAGCGCCGATTTCCAACCAGAAAGCGCGCGAGATATTGGGCTTCAAAGAGGCGCACCCTTGGCGCAAATACGTGAAGGCATAGTAGGACTACACGAACAATGGCAAAGCAACGGCAACGGCTGGCGGACCGGAAGAGCAAGGTCACGGTCAGTGACGTGGCCCGCCTGGCCGAAGTAAGTGACAGCACCGTATCGCGCATCATGCGGGGTCAGGGGCCGGTGGCTGATGCGACGCGCGAAAAGGTGATGGAGACGGTTCGGGCACTGGGATATGTGCCCAACCGGATCGCAGGCTCGCTAGCCTCGCTGGACAGCCGACTGGTGGGGGTAGTGATCCCGTCGCTGTCCAACATCGTGTTCCCCGAGATTTTGCTGGGTATCAATGCCGGGCTTGCGGGCACCAACCGGCAAGCGGTGATCAGCGTGACGGACTATGATCCGGACAAGGAAGAGGTCGTCGTGCGCAACCTCTTGGCATGGCAACCAGCCGCGGTGTTGATTGCCGGGTCCACCCACACCGCCGCCACCCGCCGGATGCTGGAAAACAGTGGCGTGCGGGTGGTGCAGTTCATGGAGATTGACCACATTCCCATCGATGCGGCGGTCGGGTTTTCGCATCTGTCGGCAGGGATGGCGGCCACGCGGCATCTGCTGGAACGCGGCTACAGGCGGTTCGGCTATGTGGGATACGGCGGCGACAGGGATGTGCGCGCGCTGACGCGTTACAAGGGCATGCGGCTGGCGCTGGAAGAGGCGGGTCTGGCCTTTGAGGCGGTGGCCCTGTCCGATGGTCAGACCACCGTAGCCAAGGGTCGGGCACAGACGGCCGAGATCTGTGCAAAAGCCCCCGGCCTGGACGTGTTGACCTTTTCCAACGACGACATGGCGGTTGGCGGCCTGTTCCATTGCATGAGCGCAGGCATTCGGGTTCCGGACGATCTGGCGCTGTTCGGGTTCAACGGGCTGGATTTGGGGCGTGCATTGCCGCAGCCCTTGTCGACCATCAGGGCCAACCGGTTTGAAATAGGCAAACGCTCAGTCGAGGTCTTTCTGTCAAGCGAGGTTCGCCCTGACATGCCGTTCAGCATCGACACCGGGTTCGAGATCTTTGACGGCGCTACCGCTTGATCGAATGGAAAGAAGGGCGCCCGGAATGACCGGGCGCCCCTGATTATTGCGTCAATTCATTTCTGGATGCAGGTGTCGACAGTGTCCTTAGTGCACTCATCCAGACCGGTGAAGATCGGGTCGGCAACCTTTTCGCCCTTGATCAGCTGAATCATGGCGCCGGGGGCGAGGTAACCCATTTCGAACGGACGCTGGCCGACCAGGGCGGTGACCAGCCCTTCGCGCGCCAGATCAACCTCGGCGCCGATGGTATCAGCAGCGCCGATGACAAAGTCGTTGCTGGCGATGCGGTCTTTCATCGGGGCGAACAGGTCACGGTAGGGCTGCGGCGCGCCAAACAGCGGCCAGCCGCCCATGATGCCGAACGCGTCCAGCTTGGGGTTGGCGGCAAGGATGTCGGTCATTGCCTGAACGCCCTTGGCACCGTCATCGTTGGTGAAGACCGGGCAGCCGGGTGCTTCAGTCCAGCCGCCTTCGCCAGCCAGAGCGGCCAGACCGGGGGTTCCGGTCAGGGCGTCGCGCATCCCTTGGGCGCGGCGCAGGATGTTGTCGGCGCCGGGGTTGCCTTCGATCGTGCAGATCACTCCGCCATTCGGCTTGGCCTTCTTGATGTACTCACCGATCTTGGTGCCCATCAGCGTGTTGTCGGTGCCCAGATAAGTCATCCTCAGTGCCGCATCTTCTGCCGCAAGGTCGGCGTCCAGTGTCATCACCGGAATGGTCGGCGCCGCGGTCTTCAGCGTTTGCGCGATCAGCTTGGCGTTCGATGGCGAGATCGCCATGGCGACGGTCGTCGGCTTGCCCAACATGTCCTGCACGATCTGGGCTTCACCGGCCTCGTCTGAGGTCGAAGCAGGCCCCGTGTAGAAGCACTCGTATTCGCTGTCGGCGTTTTCAGCGTTCCACTTCTGGCAGCCCTGATTGATCGCCTCGAAGAAGGGATTGTCCAAACCCTTCACAACGATCACCAATTGCTTCTTGCCTTCCGCAAAGCCTGCACCGGTCCCAAGCGCCAGAATGGCCGCGGCCGTTGCAAGCATCAATGTCTTCTTCATGTCAGCAGTCCTCCCAAAAAAGCCGCATTCCCGTTGTGCGGCAAGATGTTGAAGTCATTCCGCGTGGTGCCAGTGGCTTGAGCTACCTCTTGTTCGGGCGGATCGTAATGGGCAGCGCCCCATCACATCAAAGGGTTCAAGCCCGCTTCGGGCGCAGATAGCCCGGCGAACGCATGATTCGATAAGAGAAAGTACCAGAAACCAGATTTTATGACAGCGCTATTATTCCAAAGAATTCATTGACTTTGCGGATTCTCCCAATATTCTTGTGGCTCATTCTGGGCGTTTGCAGTACAAGTCGGGCCGATGGGTCATATGCTCTTTTGCGGGTCCGACATGAGGCGACCCAAGGCGTGGGCTTTGCACCAATCGACGCTGTTTTGATCCTTCGGGGGTGGGCGGAAAACAAAGTGGCAGTTCTGGAACTGAAGCATGTTTCCAAGCATTTCGGGGCCATCGAAGCGGTAAAGGACGTGTCCTTTGCGCTGGAGGCCGGCGAAGTGATTGGCCTGATGGGCGACAACGGCGCGGGAAAGTCGACGCTAGTCAAGATGATGGCGGGCAACTTCAAGCCCAACAGCGGTGCCATCCTAATGGACGGGACCGAAATTGTGATGAACCGGCCGGTTGAGGCGCGCGAACATGGCATCGAGATCGTTCATCAAGACCTAGCGCTTTGCGACAATCTGACAGCAGCTGCGAATGTCTATCTGGGCCGGGAATTGCATTTGGGCCTCAAACCGCTGCGAATTCTGGATTATGCCACAATGTACCGTCGCGCCGGCGAAATCTTTGCCGAGTTGAAATCGGAAACCCGGCCCCGTGATCTGGTCAAGAAGATGTCGGGCGGTCAGCGGCAAGCCGTGGCCATTGCCCGCACGCGCCTGAGCAACGCCAAGATCGTCTTGATGGACGAGCCGACCGCAGCAATTTCCGTGCGCCAAGTGGCCGAGGTTTTGAACCTGATTCGGCGTCTGCGCGACCAGGGCATCACCGTGGTTCTGATCAGTCACCGGATGCCGGATGTCTTCACCGTGTCCGACCGTGTCATCGTGATGCGGCGTGGCACCAAGGTTGCCGACAAGGAAATCTCCAAAAGCTCGCCCGAAGAGGTGACCGGTCTGATCACCGGCGCCATCGAAACCGTCTGACCCCGTTAGAACAGGCTTCCCATGACAAGCTCGCTGACCAGTTCCATCGCGCAAAAACAGCAGAGCCGGCTGAGCAGCCTTTTGGCAAGCCAGACCTTCTGGGTGTTCATCGCGGTGATCGTTGCCAGTATTGCCCTTTCGATTTCAACCGACAGCTTTGCCACCAGCAAAAACCTTTATAACATCACCCGTAACGTCACCTTCACCGCAATCATCGCGCTGGGCATGACGCTTGTCATCATAACGGGCGGCATCGACCTGTCGGTGGGGTCAGTACTTTGCCTGTGCAGCATGGTTCTGGCAGTGGTTATGCACGCCGGTTATTCGATCGAGGTGGGGATTGCGGCATCTGTGGCCACCGCTCTGGTTGTCGGTGCCTTTAATGGCTTTCTCATCGCCTATATCGGTCTTCCACCCTTTGTCGTGACGCTGGGTATGCTGTCTGTCGCCCGGTCGTTGGCCATGGTTGCGTCGGGCAACACCGTGGTGTTCGAGTTCGGTCCCGATCACGACACCCTGCTGGCCCTTGGCGGCGGCGCATGGTTCTTTGGCATCGCAAATCCGGTCGTGTATACCATCGTTCTGGGGCTGTTGACCGGCTTTGTGCTGCGCTGGACCAGTTTTGGCCGCCATGTCTTTGCGATTGGTGGCAATGAAAATGCGGCGACCCTGACCGGTGTCCCTGTCAAGGCCATCAAGGTGGCAGTCTATATGATCTCTTCCTTGTCCGCCGGGATTGCCGGGATCGTGCAGACAGGCTGGCTTGGGGCTGTGACGACGAACATCGGCGCGGGGATGGAGTTGCAGGTCATCGCCGCCGCCGTGATCGGCGGGGCTAACCTAGCGGGCGGCGGGGGAACAGCGCTCGGTGCCATCATCGGCGCAATGTTGATCGAGGTGATCCGCAACAGCCTCGGCCTTCTTGGGATCAACGCCTTTTGGCAAGGCACCTTTATTGGCGGCGCTATCCTTTTTGCCGTCATGTTCGACCGTTTGGCAAATTACCGGAGAAACGCGTGAACTGCGGTGTTCGGCCAAGGGCCAGACCTGCACAGGACCGATAAGTCCTGCTGTTTTGGCGTTGCGGCAGCAAAGCAGTCGGAGCTCGTCATTCGATTGACGGCTGCGTTACTGTGAATTGGCCTCTGGTATTGGTTCAGGCAATGATCCTTCTGAACCTGAGTGGAGCAAAAGCTTATGAAGATCGGAATCGTGGGACTTGGGTCTATGGGGTACGGCATGGCCTCGTCGCTGTTGCGGGCCGGGCATGTGGTGTGCGGTGCGGATGTGAACCCGGCAGCGGTGGACCGTTTGCACGCCGAGGGTGCTGCACCTTGGACCTTGGAACTTGAGGCGCTGGTGGTGGTTGTCCTGAATGCCGCTCAGGTTGAGGCGGTTTTGTTCGGGGCGGAGGGGGTTGCGGCGCAGTTGCCCCCGGGGGCAGTGGTGATCTGTTGCGTGACAGTTGCGCCGGATTTTGCCCGAACGATTGCGGCGCGCTGCGAGGCTTTGGGGTTGCAGTATCTGGACGCGCCGATCTCCGGCGGGTCGCTCAAGGCGGCGGCGGGCAAACTGTCGGTGATGGCCTCGGGCACGGCGGCTGCGTTTGCGGCGGCGCGGCCGATGTTGCAGGCCACAGCGGAAAAGGTGTTTGAACTGGGCGACAGCGCCGGGATGGGCTCGGCGATGAAGGCGGTGAACCAGATGCTGGCCGGGGTGCATATCGCCGCCATGGCCGAGGCTGTGACCTTTGGCATGACGCAGGGGATTACGCCCGAGACGTTCCTGTCGGTCATTCCCGATTGCGCGGGCACCAGCTGGATGCTGGAGAACCGCGCGCCGCATATCGTGGCCGGCGATTATACGCCCTATTCGGCGGTGGACATCTGGCCCAAGGATCTGGGCATCGTTCTGGATGCGGCGCGGGCGGCGAAGTTTGCGGCCCCCCTGACGGCGGCAGCGTTGCAGCAGTTCGTTGCGGCCTCCGGTATGGGTTTTGGGCGGCAGGATGATGCGGCGGTGGCCAAGGTCTATGCTCGCAACGCCAGCCTGACCCTGCCGGGCGAGGGGTGAGCCGTGGCGTTCTTCGGTGCCATTGCGGATGACTTTACCGGCGCCACCGACCTTGCTGGGCTTGTGGCGCGGTCGGGCGTGGCGGTGTCGTTGCGGATGGGCATTCCGTCCGAGCCGCCGACAGACACGGCACCGATCGAGATCATCGCCCTGAAATGTCGCACCGCCCCGGTGGCCGAGGCTGTTGCCGAAACCCGGGCGGCGTTGGTATGGCTGCGCCGCGCCGGAGCGCAAAGGTTCTTTTGGAAGTATTGTTCGACCTTCGACTCCACGCCCCAGGGCAACATCGGCCCGGTGGCCGAGGCGCTTATGGCCGACCTTGACGCAAATCAGACGATCTACTGCCCCGCCTTTCCAGAAAATGGCCGCAGCATCTTCATGGGCAACCTGTTTGTGGGGGAACAGCCTCTGTCGGAAAGCCCGATGAAGGACCATCCCCTGACGCCGATGCGCGACAGCAACCTGATGCGGCTTTTGACGCCGCAGGTCACGCGGCCCGTCGGGCTGGCCAACCGTCATGCCGTGACCAAGGGGGCCCTGCGCCAGCGGCTTGCCGAATTGCAATCGGCAGGGGTGGCCCATGTCGTGGTGGATGCGGTCAGCAATGACGACCTTGGCCTGATTGCCGAGGCCTGTCAGGACATGGCCCTGATGACTGGCGGCAGTGCCGTGGCGATGCCGCTGCCCGGTCTATGGCTGGCGCGCGGGCTTGTCACCAAGGCAGGCCCGGCGGATGCGCCCAGGGCCGAGGCGGGCGGGGCGATCGTTCTGTCGGGTTCATGCTCGGCCATGACCAACCGTCAGGTGGCAGATTATCTGGCGGCGGGTCATCCAGCCTTTCAGCTGGACCCCGTGCAACTGGCCCGGACCGGGGCGCAGCCCGCTCAGGACTGGCTGGCCGCGCAAGACCCCAAATCCACCCCGATCCTTTACGCCACAGCCGAACCGGATGCGGTCAAACAGGCGCAGGCACTGTTGGGCGCCGAGGTTGCGGGCCAATTGATCGAGGCGGCGCTGGCCGCCTGTGCCGTCGCCGCGCGTGGCCTTGGCATCAGGCGCTTTGTCGTGGCGGGCGGAGAGACCTCGGGCGCTGTCGCCAAGGCACTAGGTATCAGCCGCCTGCACATCGGGCCAGAGATTGCCCCCGGCGTGCCGTGGTGCTTTGCCACCAGCGCAGGCCATTCGGTCGCCATCACGCTCAAATCCGGAAACTTCGGGCAAGAGGGCTTCTTTGCCCAAGCGCTAGAGGCTTTGCCATGAGCGATGCTGCCCTGCGCGAGCAGATTTGCACGCTGGCCAAGTCGATGTTCGACCGGGGGCTGACGAGCGGTTCGACCGGCAATATCTCGGCCCGGACCGAGGATGGCGGGTTGCTGGTCACACCCACCGGCACCAGCTTTGGCCGTCTGGACCCGGCCCGCCTCAGCCGGTTTGACGCTACGGGCACACTTATCAGCGGCGACAAACCCACCAAGGAAATGCCTCTACACACCGCCTTTTACGACACGCGGGCCTGCGGTGCCGTGGTGCATCTGCATTGCTGTCATGCGGTGGCCCTGTCCGCCCTTGAGGCGGACGCGGACAATTTCCTGCCGCCGATCACCCCTTATGCTGTGATGCAACTGGGCCGGGTCAAGCTGCTGCCGTACTTCCGGCCCGGTGATCCGGCAATGGGGCAGGCGGTGCGCGGGCTGGCGGGCAAACGCAGTGCGGTGATGCTGGCCAACCATGGCCCTGTGGTGGCGGGCCGCGACCTGGAGGCCGCCTGCAATGCCATCGAGGAGCTGGAGGCCACCGCCCGCCTGGCCCTGCTGACCCGTGGCCAAAGCCCCAGCCTCTTGACCGAGGCGCAGATCCGCGATGTCGTCACGACCTTTGATGTGGAGTGGGACACATGAAATTCTCGGCCAACCTTGGCTTTCTCTGGGCTGACCGCCCTCTGCCCGATGCCATCCGTGCGGCCAAGGCGGCAGGCTATGACGCCGTCGAATGCCATTGGCCCTATTATGACACGCCAGCCACCCAGACGCTGGCCGCGTTGCAGGAAACGGGTCTGACCATGCTGGGCGGCTCTGTTGCACAAATCGCGTGAGGGATTCATCTCGTGAATCCAGCGTGGCAGCTGTGCTGCCTGAGCAGACCCACACCCCCCGCCTACAAGACCCGGAACTGGCCCGCCTATGATGAAGCGCTCAAGCGCCGCGGCTCGCTGACG